>CAZHKB010000165.1:0-6375 GCA_964533405.1 uncultured Phycisphaeraceae bacterium
CGCTGCCCACCGTTCTTGGCCGCTCCGCCGCCGCCGGACAGAAGCAGGATCGCCCCACCCACCACGATGACGCCCAGGACCGCCAACCCGGCAATCATGGCGATCCTGCTTCTGTCCGGCGGCGGCGGAGCGGCCAAGAACGGTGGGCAGCGCAACCGGGGCGGTGGGGGCGGGACCAATGGCGGCGGGACGCCCGGCGGGAGCACAAGCACCAACGGCTCGCGCCCGATCGGCGAGGGCGCGACGGCGAATCCGAACTTCGGGACCGCTCAGCGGGCGGACTTTGCCGACTGGTGTACCCAGGCCGAGTGGGCTCTGGAACTGCGGGACCGGCTGGCCGGGGCGGACCTGACGCGGCTGTCGGGCGATCAGCACCTGTCGCAGAAGGTGGCGCCATTACTGGAGGCTCTGCGGAGCCCGGACATGGTGATCGATCCGAGGCGTGTGGCCAGCGGCGGGCCACGGCAGTTGGCGGCGCTGGGCGGCGCGCCGCCGGCGTCGGCGCAGACGGATGAGGCGATCGCGCGGACGGGCGAGGCGCTTCGGGTGATCCGGGGGATCAAGTCGGGGATTGAGCCGGGTGCGTGGCCCGCGCGGGCGACGGTGCGGCGATCGGCGATGCTGGCCCGCGAGGCGGGGTGGACGAGTCTGGCGGGCGCGCTCGAGGGCGTGTCGAGCGGGGTGAGCCTGCCGTCGGCGGGCGGGATCGCGACGCTGGAAGCGGTGACCCGGGCGGCTGGCCCGGCGGCGCGGCTCGAGTCGGCGTGGTCCGCGTATGAGTCGGCCCACCGGGCGCTTGTGGAGCAGCAGCGAGCGCAGCCCGATCTGCGGCTTGCGGACCTGCCCGACCTGCTGGAGCGCGTCGAAGCACCGGCGGACACGGGAGCGTCGCCCGATCGCGCGATCGACGCGGCGGGCGCGGCGGCGGGGCGGCTGGAATCGATTGCCGGGCTGACGGCGGACGTGGCGCGGGCGGCCTCGGATCGATGGCCCGCGCTGGATGTGGCGTACTTCCTCGCCAGTTCGCCGCTGGAGGCGCCCGCCAGCGGGGTGGATGAGAACTACTTCCGGGCGTGGATCCAGGAAGTCCGGCGCGACACCTACTCGCTGCTCGATCCGGAGGTTGATCCGCGCCGTGGGTGGGATGTGGAGGCAAGACTGGCGACGCTCGGGCGCGATGTCCAGGGGCTGCGGCAGGCGGGCGGGGGGATCGATCCCGCTGAGATCGATGGGCTTGAGCGGCAGTTGGCGACGCTGCGCGAGTCCTTCGGCATTGCGGCGGAGCTGGAGTGGAATCGGGCCGGTCGGGACGCGGTTGTGGCCGCGGCCAACGAGGTTGAGAGGGGCGTCTCCGGGCTTGAGGGCGGGTATGACCGGCTCACCGGGCGTTTGAGCGAGCAGTGGGAGCGGGAAACGGCACGGCTTCGGGATCGGGATGAGGTGACGGGGCTGACCTCGCCCGCGCTGACGGCCGCGTGGATCGAGCGGCGCGACGAGCTGCTGGGGCGGTTCACGACGCCCGACAGACTGACGGCGCTCAGCCAGCGGGTGGAGGAGTTGGAGGGGTTCCTGGTTGGCCTGGAGCGTGCGGTGCCACACGCCCAGATGCCGCGGGAGAGGCCGAGCGTTCTGGATGCGGACGCGCTGGAGCGGGCGATGGAGCGGGAGCGCGAGCGTGCGGTGTCGGAGTTGCTGGATTCGGTGGAGTGGTCGGGCGAGGGGTTCGACCAGGCGGGGTTCGAGGCGGCGGCCGGGGCTGCGGCGGCCGAGTTTGAGCAGTGGGCCGGGCGGGTGACCAAGGCGACCGAGTCGATGGCGCGGGTGGAGGGGTTGCTGGCGGCGGGGTATGGCACGCACGAGGCGGCGGCGGGCCAGACGATCGAGGCGTTCGCGCAGACGGCGAGCGCGGAGGCGGTGGGCGAGGATGTGTCGGTGGTGTTCGCCCCGCTGACGAGGCAAATCGAGGCGCTGGCGGCTGTCGAGGGTGCGGCGGATGTGGACGTGCTGGCCCGGGCCGCGGGGAACCCGGCGTCGCCTCTGGGCGTGTCGCTGGCGGCGTGGCGTGGGCTGGGCGCTGGCGAGTGGCCCGCGACGCCGGTGCAGCTGCGGACGGAGGCGGACCTGGCGCGTGCGTTGACGGCGCGGTGCGCGGGCATCGATGACGCCGAGCGACGGGCTGCGGTGACCGGCGAGATCGCCAAGGCGCAGGCGGAGCGTTGGTTGGCGTACGCGGGACGGGCGCAGGCGGGGGATGATGCAGCGGCGATCCGCGAGGTGCTGGGGAGCCGCGAGTCGTTCGGCGTGCCGGTGGAATCGCTGACTGGCGGGTTGCGATTCAACGCGATGGTGGCGGAGTTCGCGGGCAAGGCGGGCGCGGCGTCGGCGGGGTCGCGCGAGGCGGAACTCAAGGCGCTGGCGGGCCAGTTCGTGGCCGATGTGGACGCGCTGGACCTGGGCAGCGGGTCGCTCGGGTCGATGCAGGGTTGGATGACGGAGGTGCTGAACCTGGCGTCAGATGCGCCGGCGGCGGCGGTGCTGGACCCGACCACGATGGGGCCAGGCTCGATGGGGTGGCGAGGTGAGGAAGTCGAGAACGGGCAGCGCGTGCGGTTCGTCTCGCCCGATGGCGGGCAGACGCTGGAGTTTGTCCGGCTTGAGGCGGGCGACGGCGGGCTGACCGAGCCGGTGTACCTGTGTACGACCGAGTTGCCGGTGGGGCTGATGCAGTGGGCCGCCGGGCAGGGGGGCAACCTGGCACGGCTCAAGTCGCTGACGGTGGTATCGCCGCCGGGCGACTCGGCGGGGATCAAGACATGGGTCTTCGGCGCGCGGCAGGGGCGGGAAGGTGTGGTGCCGGCCGAGGGATGGTTCCTGGCGGGCGAGGTGGCGCAGGGGATCCAGCCTTGGGCGTCGGGGTTGACGCCCGGTCGGCCTGGGTTGAAGACTCCCGTGACCCAGATCCCGCCAGCGGCGGCGGCGGCGGTGGCCGAGTGGTTGGGGTGCCGGTTGCCCAGCGGCGAGGAATGGCTGGCAGGGCGGGCGCGGTACGAGACGGGCAATGGCGGCACGCCACCGGTCTGGAACCTGCGGGACCGGACGTGGGGCGAGCAGCTCGACCACGTTCGGGTGATCCAGCGGGGTGGCCGACTCGCGGTCAAGTTCCCGGATGAGGGCGTGTTCCACCCGGAAGGCTCGGCGGCGAAGATGGAAGGCCAGGCGCAAGTTCTGGGCACGGATGATGATGCGCTGTTTTTGGAGGATGTGGACGCGACCCGGGGACGGACGCTGCTTCAGTTGGTTGGGAACGCAGCGGAGTATGTGACGCTGGGGCGGGCCGGGGGTGGTGAACCCCCCCAGTTCGGGGTGGTCGGTGCGTCGGCCCTGAGCGCGCCGGAGGACTATGAGGCGTTGCAGGGGGCGTGCGTGATCCCCGTGGAAACGCTGGAGTTTGGCTGGTCGGATGTGGGGATTCGTCTGGCATTTTCGGCCAAGGCGGATGGGGCTGTCGCGCCGCTGTGGCGGCGGATGCAGCGGGTCGGCGCGGCCGCCCCGGTTTTGACGGGGGTAGCCCCCGGCCCGGGCTGAGCACGGATGGTAGGTACGGGTCGATACGGGTCGGTGCGGATGCGGGTATGGACAAGTCTCGCGGCGCAGGTTTTGCGCGTCGCGTGGCTTGCGGGGGCGTCGTTTGCAGTGAATGGACAACGCTGTTAGTGTGATGACGGTTGCCCGGCTCGGGCGGGCGGTTGTGTGCGTACGCCGAGGCGTGTGCGTGGTCAGGATGGCCGGGGTCGGCCTGGTGACCTTGGATGGGGGTTCTCTGGAATGTCGACACCGAAGAGCGCGCGTGTGAGCATGTCGGGGTTGGATCAGGACGCGAGGGCGCGTGAGACCGCGGGTGGGTGGCGGCCTGTCGGGCGGGCCGGGAGCTTGGCGCGCTTGGCGGGTCGGTGCGTGGTGTTGGGCCTTGCGATGGCGGCGGCGGCGCAGCCCGCGGTGCCGCCGGGGCAGGGTGATCTGACGGCACCGGGTGGAATGCAGCCAGCCACGCCGCCGGCCACGCTCCCGGTTGAAACGCCCGCGGGCGCGCAGCCCGTGGCGCCGGCGCAGCAGCCGACGCTGGACCTGACGCCCGAGGACATCCTGATGCTGGCCAACGAGCCCAGCGAGAGCGATGGGGCGGCGTTCGAGGTGGGGGCGATCAACCTTGTGTACGACCGCGAGGGGGCGGAGAATCCGGCGATCGCGGAGTTGATGAACGTGCCGTTCGAGGTGCTGGTGCTGGCCGAGGGCATGGTGGCGCCGCGGCCCGGCGTGCCGACGCTGCGTTTGACGCTGGCGGAGTTGGCGGCCCAGCCGCCGCGGACGATGTACGCCAGCGCGATCACGAGCGCGGGGCAGGCGCTGGTGCGGTACATGAACCGTGAGAAGGGGCTTCTGGGCCCGCTGCTGGTGCCAGACGAGCTCGACCTGGTTTCGGGTCTGGATGATCGGGAGTCCGGGCAGTCGGATATCACGCTGCGGATTTTCACGGCGCGGGTGGTGGAGAGCCGGACGATCGCGCAGGGCGATCGTGTGCCGACGGAGACGCGCATCAATAACGTGGTCCATTCGCGGATTTTGAGGACCAGCCCGGTGCAGCCGGGCGGGGCGGCGGGCGGGGGTCTGATCCGGCGGGACCTGCTGGATGAGTATGTGCTGCGGCTGAACCGGCATCCGGGTCGTCGCGTGGACGTGGCGGTGGCTCCGGCGGAGAACAGCGGTGAGGCGGTGCTGGACTTCCTGGTGAGCGAGTCGAAGCCCTGGAGCGTGTACTTCCAGGTCTCGAACACGGGCACGGAGCAGACCAGCGAGTGGCGCGAGCGCATCGGGTTTGTTCACAACCAGCTGACGGGCAACGACGACATCTTGTCGATCGACTTCATCACGGCGGCGTTTGACTCGGCCAACGCGATCAACGCGACGTACGACGCGCGGTTCTTCGGGGTCGAGGGGCTGCGTTGGAACGTGAACGTGGGGTGGAACGAGTACGCGGCGTCGGACGTGGGGCTGTCGGGCGAGGAGTTCACGGGCGACGGGTACTCGGTCGGGGCGGGGCTGTCGTGGCTCATGTACCAGGACCGCGAGTTGTTCGTCGATCTGATCGGCGGGTTCAGGTACGAGAGTTTCAACGTGGAGTCGACGTTTTCGACGGGCGGTGAGGAGCAGCTGTGGTTCCCGTACATCGGGGTGATGGCCGACCGGACGACGGAGACGGACTCGTGGTCGGCGCTGGCGCGGTTCGAGTTCCAGCCGGGCGGCGGGGACGATCAGGAGATGGAGGGGCTCGGTCGCGGGAACCCGGACGACACCTGGGTGGTGCTGCAGGCGGAGGCGAACGTGTCGTTCTACCTCGATCCGCTGTTTTTCGGGGACGGTTGGGCGCGTGTGAACGCGGACCCGACGACGGACCGCGACTCGACGCTGGCGCACGAGCTGGCGTTCAGTCTGCGCGGGCAGACGGCGTTTGGCGCGAGGCTGATCCCGCAGGTGCAGCAGGTTGCGGGCGGGTTGTACACGGTGCGCGGGTATGACGAGTCGATCGTCGCGGGCGATGACGCGATCATCTTCACGGCCGAGTATCGTTTCCACCTGCCCCGGAGCTTCCCGGTGGAACTGGAGCCTCGTGGGACGGTGTTCGGGAGGCCCTTCAAGGTGGCTCCGCAGCAGCCGTTCGGCAGGCCGGACTGGGACCTGATCTTCCGTGGGTTTGTGGATGCGGGGCGGGTGATGGTGAACGAGGCGGAGTTGTTCGAGGAGGACGAGACGCTGATCGGAGCGGGCGTGGGCGTGGAGGTGCAGTTCCTGCGGAACGTGAGCGGGCGGGTGGACCTTGGCTTCGCGCTGCAGGATGTTGAGGACGGCGGCGGCGAGGTGCGGGCGGAGGCCGGGGATGCCCGGCTGCATGTGCTGTTCACCGTGCTGTTCTAAGGCGGCGGGTCCGGGCCGCCGTGGGGCGGTGCGGGCGCAGGCTCCGGGTGGGGCGACTAGCCGGTCGCGGGCGCGTGACCGGCGGGATTTGGGGCTCCGGGTTTGGCGTGCAGGACGGCGTGCCGAGCGGCGACGAGGCCGCGGCGGGGCTGGGGCCGGGAGGATTTCCCGGCCGATCGTGTTCGGCGTGGCGCGAGGATCGCGCCCTGCCGGTGGGTTGCGTGTGCACCCGAGGCTGGCAAGCCCAGCGAGATGTTCCAGGAGGCGGCGATGTTCAAGGCGCGCACTATCAAGTCCAGGACCGGCAACTCTGTCAACAACACCCGCGCGGGCAGGCGTGGGTCTGGACGTGGCCCTGGGGGCGGGTCGCTGGGCGGGCTGATGCTGGCGGGTCCCGTGATCACG
>CAZHKB010000166.1:0-6350 GCA_964533405.1 uncultured Phycisphaeraceae bacterium
ACCCACCAGGGCACGCTCCGCGGGCGGGGCTGGATCCGCTGGCGCTTCCGCCGTTGGCGGTGCTGAGTCCCGGGGGCAACAACCCGGCGAAGCGGTGGCCGATCGAGCGGTTCGCGGCGGTGGCGGACTTTCTTTCGCAGGAGCACGGGCTGACGGTGCTGGTCAATGGATCGCCCGCGGAGCGTGACCTGGTGGGTGGGCTGGTGGCGGCGTGTGCCCGGGCCCGGGCGATGAGCCTGCCCGAGCATGGCGTGACGCTGCCTGCGCTCAAGGCCATCGTCGCCCGCGCGCGGCTTGTGGTGACCAACGACACGGGACCACGCCACATCGCGGGCGCGCTGGGCGTGCCGGTCGTGACGCTGTTCGGACCCACGGATCATCGGTGGACGACGATCCCGACTCGCCCGCTGGCCAACGGGTCGGCCTCGGAAGAGGTGATGCTGGCTGATCCGACGTTACCCGAATCGGAGAGCGCTAATAACCATCCCGAGCGGTGCCGGATCGAGCGGATCGGCGTGCCCACGGTGTTGGCGGCGTGCGCGCGGCTTCTCGGAACTGCACGGGTGGTCGGGTGATAGGCCAGAATGCCTTACCTGGCCCGAGCAGCGTCCGAGCGGGCGGGGTTGAACTCCCGCCACGATCCGGATTCCTCGGCACCGGCGGGTTCGGGTGCCTCAGGGTCTCCGGCATCCCGTATACTTCCCAGAGTTGACCGGAATCGCCGATCGAGAGACCGGCCTCGTGGGTGCCTCGTGAGTTTGCTGACAGGAGAGACCAGAATGCGGATGACGAAAGCTCTGTGCGCGGGTCTGTGCATGTCCTTGAGCGGACAGGCCTTGGCCCAGACCGACCTGCTGCCCGACATCATCATCAACCCTGACTACCTGGCCGACTGGTATGTCACCGGTTCGGGCACCACCCGCCAGATCCGCATGTCCAACGGGACGGCCAACTCGGGCGCGGGCAAGCTGTATCTGTACGGCGGGCAGGTCATCAACTCGACGCAGCGCGAGGTCATCCAGCGGATCTATCGCACCGACGGCACGTTCTGGGAGCGGCTGTCGGGCACGTTCATCCACCACCCGACCCACGGGCACATCCACTTCGAGGAATGGTGCGAGTACAGTCTGCGCGAGTACCTGCCGGGCGGCGGCGTGGGGGCGGTCGTCGCCCAAGGCGCCAAGACCTCGTTCTGCATCCTGGATCTGGGTGTGTACAACTCCTCGCTCCCGGGATTCCCGGCGGGCGGGCAGTTCAACTCGTGCGGCGGCTCGATCCAGGGTCTGTCGGTCGGCTGGGAGGACATCTACTCGGCCGGGCTTGATGGGCAGCACATCACCATCCCGACGACGAGCGTGCCCGACGGGACGTACTGGCTCGAGTCGTATGTTGATCCGAACAACCAGGTGCTCGAGAGCAACGAGGGGAACAACATCGGGCGCGTGCTGGTGACGATCGGCACGCCGGCGCCGATCAACCCCGACCCGTACGAGACCAACGAGACGACGGCGGAGGTGAACCTGAAGCCGGTGGGGGCGATCAACTCGCCGAACCTTGGGCCGACGGGGCCGGTGCTGACGCTCCAGAATCTGACGATCCACAGCGCGACGGACAAGGACTTCTTCAAGTTCTACATGCCGGCCACCGGCACGGCGAGCGACTTCATCCGCATCGACTTCCAGGCCTCGCTGGGAGACATTGAGCTGCGCCTGCGCGACGCCAACGGCAACGCTCTGGCCGCGAGCACCGGCTCGGGCAACTCCGAGCAGATCTCGTTGAGCGGGCGGGCGGCCGGGTGGTACTTTGCCGAGATCTGGGGCTTCAACGGCGACATGGCCCCGCAGGTGTCGCTCACGATCAATCCCTCGGCCAACGGCGCGCCGACGATCACCTGCACCACGCCGCCGGCGGGCAACGTGAACGTGCGGCGCGGGCTCGAGACGTACAACATCAACTGGACCGCTGGCGACCCCGAGGCCAACCCGACGTGGGTGACGGTCTCCATCAACTCCACGCAATCGCTCACGGGCGCGCAGATGCTCCCGACCTCGATCAACACGCCGGGGGCGCAGGGCTTCCATGTGTTCAACACGTCCGAGGCGGCCCTGGGCACCTACTACGTGTACACCCAGATCACCGACGGCGGCACCGTGACGGGTGATTGGTCCGCGGGCACGATCACGCTGGTGCCCAACTGCCCCGGCGACCTGACGACGGGCGCGATCGCGGGCCAGCCGGGCTACGGCGTGCCCAACGGCCTGCTCAACACCGACGACTTCTTCTACTACCTGAGCCAGTTCGGCGCGGGCAACGTCGCGGTCTGCGACCTGACCACGGGCGCGGTGGGCGGGCAGCCGGGCTATGGCGTGCCGAACGGCGTGGTCACCAACGACGACTTCTTCTTCTACCTGAGCATCTACGCCGCGGGTTGCTGAGAGAGCCGCGAGCGCGAGCTCGGGAAGGCTCGGGGCTTGGTCCATCACGCATCAACTCTCGCAGGGGCGGGCCAGCAGGCCCGCCCCTGTTTGCGTTGAGGCCAGGGCGCGTCTTCATGCCAGCAGGCGCGGCTTTGAGCGGCGGGCGCGTCCGGGGTGTTCGTGCGGGGGCTTGCGCCCCCGCGTCGTGAGGCGCAACCATCACACGCGGCGAAACACATCGAGCACGGTGGCGACAATCCAGAACGTGATCGCGCCGCCCAAGCCCATCAACACCGCGAGCACGGGGGCGGCCAGCGCGTTGCCCGTGATCGCCAGCGACAGCAGGCCGAATGCGCCGCCGATTCCGGCGCAGATCCATCCAAAGCGCCCGGCGTACGAGGACCACCGCCGACGCGGACGGGGCAGGGCGAGCGACGCGACGTGGCCGCCGGTGAGCGTGGCGTGGGCACGGCTTTGGCGGGTCTCGCCGGTTCCACCGGATGCGGTGGCGCCGGCTCCAGACGCCGCGCCGTGCCAGTGGCTCTGGTGTGATTGTCCGCCGGTGCTCGCCTGCTCGTGGGCGTGCCCGCGCCCTGGTTGTCCGACGGCGCGGCGTCGGGCCGTGTGGTCGCCCGCGCCTGTGCCGCCGAAGCCTTTGTCATACCCGCCGCTCATTCGCGCTTCCGTTTCTTGCCGGTCTTGGAGCCGGGAGTTCCTGGTGGCCCGCTTTTGGCAGTCGCTGGCCCGCGTCCGCCCTTGCTGGCGGCTTTTTCGACTTCGGAACGGCGGACCTTGCCGGTGCCGAGCGACCCGCTCTTGAGTTTCTGGAGTTGGTCGCGGAGGGCCGCGGCCTTCTCGAACTCCATGGACTGGGCGGCCTCGTACATCTCGGCCTCGATGGACGCCGCGAGTTCCTCGACCTCGAAGGCGTCCTCGGTCAGGCCGACGGCTTGGCGGGCGGTGCGGCGGGCCTTGAGTTCCATGTCGATGCCCTCGCGGATCGCCTTCTGGATGGTGCGGGGCGTGATGGCGTGCGCGGTGTTGTACGCGATCTGCTTGGCGCGGCGCCGCTCGGTTTCCTCGATCGCGGCCTGCATGGCGGGGGTCATCTTGTCGGCGTACATGACCACGCGGGCGTTGACGTTTCGGGCGGCGCGGCCCATCTGCTGGATCAGGCTCGTCGCGCTGCGGAGGAACCCCTCCTTGTCGGCGTCGAGGATGCAGACGAGCGAGACCTCGGGCAGGTCGAGGCCCTCGCGCAGCAGGTTGACGCCGACGAGCACGTCGAACTCACCGCGGCGGAGGTCCTGGAGGATGGTGACACGGTCGAGGGTGTCGACTTCGCTGTGGAGGTAGCGGACGCGAAGGCCCTGCTCGCCCAGGTAACGGGTCAGGTCCTCGCACAGGCGTTTGGTGAGCGCGGTGACGAGGACGCGCTCGCCGGACGCGACGCGTTCTTTCGAGCGCTCGATCAGGTCGGCGACCTGGCCGTTGGCGGGGCGGACCTCGATCTGGGGATCGACGAGGCCTGTGGGGCGGATGACCTGCTCGGCGACGACGCCCTCGCACTTGGCAAGTTCGTATGGCCCCGGGGTCGCGCTGACGAACAGGACGCGTGGGAGGATGGATTCGAACTCGTCGAAGCGGAGGGGTCGGTTGTCCATCGCGCTGGGGAGGCGGAAGCCGTGCTCGACGAGAACCTTTTTGCGGTTCTGATCGCCGTTGAACATGGCGTGGACCTGTGGGAGGGTGACGTGGCTCTCGTCGATGATGAGGAGCCAGTCCTTGTAGTTTGGGCGGCGCGCTGCTGCGGACATTGACGTGGCAGAGTGGTCAGGTGGCAGAGTGGCGCAGTGCGCGGCGGAGGGCTCTGGTTGCTGCCGCGCCCCGGGCGGGGCTCCTTCGCTTTGCGGCTCTGCCACGTGGTCTCTCCGCCACTTGGCATCCCTGGCCGGCGGCGCGTAGTCGAAGTAGTCCATCAGCGTGTAGGGCCGCTCGCCCGGCTGGCGGCCGTCCATCCAGCGGGAGTAGTTCTCGATGCCGTTGCAGATGCCGACCTCCTCGAGCATCTCGAGGTCGTACTTGGTGCGGGCGATGAGGCGCTGGGCCTCGAGGAGCTTGCCCTGGCTCCGCAGTTCCATGACGCGGGCTTCCATTTCACCGCGGATGCCCGCGAGCACGCCGGCCATCCGCTCCTGGGGCATGACGTAGTGGACGGCGGGGAAGAGGAAGTACTGGCGTTCCCCGGCCAGGACTTCGCCGCTGGTCGGGTTGACCAGATCGACGCGCTCGATGGTGTCGCCGAAGAGCTCGATGCGGACGGCGAAGCGTTCATAGGCGGGCCAGACCTCGATGGCGTCGCCGCGGGCGCGGTAGAGGCCACGCTTCCACTCGATCTCGGTGCGGTTGTACTGCATCGCCTGCAGGGCGAGGAAGAAGTCGCGGCGTGCGATCTGGCTGCCGCGGGTGATGGTGAGGACCTTCTGGCCGTAGGCCTCGGGCGAGCCCAGGCCGAAGATGCAGGAGACGCTGGCGACGACGACGGTGTCGCGCCGGCTGAGCAGGTTGCTGGTGGCGGCCAGGCGCAGCAGGTCGAGGTCGTCGTTGCGGCTGGAGTCTTTCTCGATGTAGATGTCGCGCTGGGGGATGTAGGCCTCGGGCTGGTAGTAGTCGTAGTAGGAGACGAAGTAGTTGACGCTGTTGTGGGGGAAGAACTCGCGGAGTTCCTCGAAGACCTGGGCGGCCAGCGTCTTGTTGTGGCTGAGGATGAGCGTGGGCTTGCCCAGGCGGGCGATGGTGTGGGCCATCGTGAAGGTCTTGCCGGTGCCGGTGGCACCGAGGAGGCAGGCGAAGCGTTCGCCGCTGCCCAGACGCTCGACCAGCGACTCGATCGCCGCCGGCTGGTCGCCGGTGGGGGTGAATGGGGCGACGACTTCGAAGGGACGGCCGGGCATGGGGGATGGTAGAGGCGACCCCGCGTCCCGAGGGCGGTCGGCGAGGCTGGCGAGATGTCAGGGACGTCTGGGCGCGGGGACACCCGTCCGATCGTGCGACCGCGCCGAGTTCAGGTCTGACGATCGTGCCGTAACCAAGTCTTCTCAGACCTTCGCTCGACAATACCCCAACCGCGTGGTGTAACGGTCCATCGGATGCGTGCCCTTCTGAGAATCGGGGTGCCACGTTGCGCGCTGCGAAGGTGACAGCGGCTGGGCGGCTGGATGAGGGCCGCTGTCGCGGCGGGCCTTTTGTCAAGCGTTGGCTCGGCGTTGGCTCGCCAGCCACGCCCCGATCCGGAGCTTGAACCGCGAGAGATCAGGTACGTTCCCTTCGAGATCGTCGTGTTCCCGCATGATCCGTTGCACTCTCCCGCGATCGCCGAGCGTATGAGGGAGGATGGGTTTGTGATTCTGGGGCGTGGTGCGGTGAGCGGCATGATTCTGGCGGTTACCGCTCCCGTGCCGGGCATTGAAGAGGTCATGTGCGAGTATCTGCGGTTGTGGCCTGAGGTCAAGGCTGCGGAGCGCAGTGTCGCGGGCGATGCGCTGGGGATGCGGCCCGAGGTGTGCCCGCGCCGCTCGGCACGTACACGCGCAACCACTGCACTCAGCCGTTCTCAACGGGGCAGATCCAGGTCGGGTGTGGGACGCCACCGACGGGGCATCCGAACGATCCGACGTTCTGTTACCAGTGGGGGCTGCACAATGCCGGGCAGAATGTCGTGGACTTGAGTTTGGTGCCAGTTGAGGAGAATCCCAACGGCGACCTCTGCTGGGAACAGGAGGGAGTCGCGGGGATCGACATCAACCTGCTTCCGGCCTGGCAGCGTACGACGGGGAGTCCGCTGGTCACGGTGGCGGTGCTGGACAGCGGGATCGAGGACTGCAATCCCGACTTCGATCCCGATCGTTTCCTGGGTGAGGGGCTCGCGTCTAA
>CAZHKB010000167.1:0-6336 GCA_964533405.1 uncultured Phycisphaeraceae bacterium
CCCTCATGCTGATCGACGTCGATCACGTTCGCTTCTACGTCGGCAACGCCAAGCAGGCCGCGTACTTCTACGCCTCCACCTTCGGCTTCAACGTCGATCAGGTCTCCGATCTGACCACCGGCTCGCGTGAAGAAACATCCTACCTCCTCACCCAGGGCAACATCCGCTTCCTGCTCACCACCGGCATGAACCCGGCCCAGGAGTCCTGCAAGGAAGTCGCCCTCTATGGTGACGGCGTCAAGGACGTCGCCTTCACCGTCTTCGACGCCGAAAAAGCCTTCGAACGCGCCGTCTCAAACGGGGCCGAGGTCGCCTACTCCCCACGCACCGAGTCCGACTCGCGCGGCTCGATCACCAGGGCCGCCATCAGAACCTTCGGCCGCGTCATCCACACCTTTGTCAGCCGCACCGGCGAATACGACCTGGTCAGCGTCAAAAAGGGCGGCCTGTTCTCCCCCGGCTTCCGCAAAACCGACAACTTCGCACTCAACGAGCACAACCGCCGCAACCCCTGCGGCCTCAAGTTCGTCGACCACCTCGTCGGAAACGTCGAGATGGGCAAGATGAACCACTGGGTCGCCTGGTACGAAAGCGTCCTCGAGTTCGCCATGTTCAAGCACTTCGACGACAAAGACATCGCCACCGACTTCTCCGCACTCATGTCCAAGGTCATGGCCAGTGGCAACAACCTCATCAAAATCCCCATCAACGAGCCCGCACCCGGCAAAAAAAAGTCCCAGGTCCAGGAATACCTCGACTGGCATCAGAACACCCCAGGCGTCCAGCACCTGGCCCTCCGCACCGACGACGAGCTGCACTCCATCTCCGAACTCCGCCGCCGCGGCGTCGACTTCCTCGAAATCCCGCACGCCTACTACGACGCCGTCTGGAACCGCGTCGATGCCATGCTCAAGTCCCACGGGAAGTCCGAGGTGAAAGAAGACCACCAGAAAGTCCGCGACCTGGGCATCCTCGTCGACGCCGACGAAGACGGCTACCTCCTCCAACTCTTCACCAAGCCCCTCCAGGACCGCCCCACCCTCTTCTTCGAAATCATCTGCCGCCGCGGCTCCCAATCCTTCGGCAAAGGCAACTTCAAAGCCCTCTTCCAGGCGCTCGAGATGGAGCAGGAGCGGCGGGGGAACCTATGACGCGACCCGTTCGGCCAATCCGTGCGTACCTCGACACGTCCGTCTTTGGGGGCGTGTTCGATGCCGAGCTCGCGGTTGCCAGCCGCGCGATCTTCGAGCGGGTCGATCGAGCCGAAATCGTCGTGCTGGTGAGCGAAGTGACGGAGCGAGAACTCGCCGGGGCACCGGAAAACGTCCGGTCGCTCCTGCCCATGATTCCGCAGGCCGCGCTGTATCGCTGCCCGCTGAACGAGGAGGTGATCGCCCTCGCCAGGTCGTACATCGACGCTGGCGTGGTCGCTCCGAAGTGGGAGGACGATTGCCTCCATGTGGCGAGCGCCACGCTTCATCGCGCGGACGTGCTGGTGAGCTGGAACTTCAAGCACCTGGTCCGGCTGGATCGCGTCCGCGGGTTCAACTCCGTCAACTTGCGCCTCGGGTACCCCCACATCACCATCAGTTCCCCGTTGGAGGTGCAGTATGCACAGCACGACGACTCCTGATTGCGTTCGCATGAAACACGAGGTCCAAGAGCGTATCCATGCCGAGACGCGGGGGATGTCCCCCGCCCAGACACTCGAGTACTTCCGCAAGTCAGCCGAGGCGTTCCGCCGGTCGATGATGCCCTCCGAGCACAGCAGTTTCACCGCGCTGTTCCAGGCGCTGGAGATGGAGCAGGAAGGGCGCGCGAACAAATGAGCGACGCCGAATCTCCTCAACGGCGTGAGAACACGATGTTCCGCTTGGATTCGGGACCTGTCGCCCGCGATCGATCAGGTCGCTCGCTTGGAGTACGACGACGCTGGAATGGCTGATCCACCTTTCGTGACCGCACAGCGCGAAATGGATGAGAGCACGCGAGATGTTCTGTTCCCGCTCATCGCACGCGATCCACCCATCGAAGAAGTGCGGTGGGCTGAAAGTTACGAGGAGGCCGACGAGGAAGGCAGGTCGCATCAATGACGTGCCACGGGCGCCTCGCGGCTCTGGCCGAGATACCCGTGAGATCTCGCCGTGATCTTCAGATCAACTCGTGCCTTCACGCGCGGCCTGCGCCAACCCAGCCGATCCCGCCCAACCCGATCGCCACGCTCGGCGGGTGGATACCGCGTCGATCCTAGCTCGCATCAAAATAAACGGGGCGGGCCGAATGGCCCGCCCCGTCAGATTCATATCAAGTCCCGCGTGCCGCGGGAGTGGTCACGATCAGCAGCCCGCGCTGAAGATCGACAGGTAGAAGAAGAAGTCGTCGTTGTTGATGATGCCGTTCGGCACGCCGTAGCCCGGCTGGCCCGGGATCGCGCCCGTCGTCAGGTCCGCGACCGCCAGGTTGCCCGCGCTGAACTGGGCCAGGTAGTAGAAGAAGTCATCGTTGTTGAGCACGCCGTTCGGCACGCCGTAGCCGGGCTGCCCCGGGATCGCGCCCGTGGTCAGGTCGGGCTCGCAGCCGGCCGAGCAGGCGACGCCGCCGGTGGCGACCAGGGCGTAGTCGGCGTCGATCACGCCGGGCGTCTCGACGCGGGCATCCTCGGTGATCGAGTTGCCCTGAACCTCGATGGTCCACTGGCCGGGGGTGGGGTTGTTGACGAACACGTTCTCAACCGTGTCCTTGACGTTGGCCACGCCCCCGGAGGTGGAGAAGGTGTTGCCCGCGTTGCTGGGGATGCTGCTGGCGGTCCAGAGGCCGTTGGTGCCCCAGTACACCACGTTGGTCGGGGACGTGACCTTGAGGGACAGGTCATTGACGCGGTGCTGGGACTGGTTGGCCGGGTTGCCCTGGGGGTCGGAGTAGATCATCGTGATCTTGAGAACGGGCTCGCCAGCGGCGACATCGAAGCAGTAGGTGTTGACGCCCAGCGGGAGGATGGCGTCCTCCTCGTCGATGACCATGATCTTGTTCCGCATGGTGTAGAGCTGGCCCACATCGGCCATGCCCCAGCCCTGGCGGTTCCGCCACATGTTCGAGTTCGCGGCGCTGCCGCCGATCCACTGGTACTGGAACGCGGTGTTGATGGCCAGAGCCTTGGCGGTGGCGGCGTGCGGACGCTCGGCAAAGACCGAGCCGCCGCCCACGGTGTTCCCGAAGATGCCGTCGGCCCACATCTCGAAGATGAGGCCGATGGTGGAGCACTGGGTCGGGGTGGCCGACGACGTGCCGGAGAACTGCGTCGTCGCCGTCGCCGAGCCGTCCCACGCGGCGAACACGTTGTCGTAGAACGACGAGAGATCAGGCTTCACGCGACCATCGGAGGCCGGGCCGGTCGAGCCGCTGGAAACGTGCGTCAGGCGGTTGGTGGAGTTGCTGTGGGTGATGCCGCCGACCGACACCATGTTCTTGGCCCAGGCCTGCGGACGGCTGTTCTGGTTCAGCGCATCGTTGGACTGCGACTGGCACATCAGGAAGTCGTGGTCAAACAGCATGTCGTCGGTCGACGCCGAGATCGTCGTGTAGGTGGTGATGCGAGGGTCGCCGGTCGAGTTGGTCTGGAACACGATCTGCAGGGCAACCGAGCCCTGGGTGTGCGCCCAGCGGGTCGCGCCGGCGCCAGCCCCCAGCAGGAAGTTGGACTGCGAGAAGTAGCCCTGGGCCTGGGGCAGGTGGCCGCGGGAGGTGGGGTTGGGGTTGCCGTCGGCGAAGCAGATGGAGTAGACCGCGGTGCCATGCGAACCGGAGGGCGAGCCCCCCGCGCGAACGATCGGGGCCAACGTCGTGTTGAGCCCGCCCAGACCGGGATTGAGGAACGACTGGTGGGTGGCGTTCAGCTGGGTGTCGGCGGCCTCGCCGCGGACGCCAGAGCCGTTGTACCCGCCAGCGGTCTCGATGGTGTTGGCGCCGGAGAACTGGCGCATCACGTCCATATCCACTTCCATCTCGCCGCGGCGATCCAGGAAGAGGACGTAGGGCGAGTTGACCACGGCCTCGAGCTGGGACGGGGTGAGGAACGCCTCGAGGCGGCCCGACTGGGGCTCATAGACGGTGACGTCGGCGCCCAGCTGCTGGATGATCGAGCCGATCTCGCCCAGCTCGGTCATCGACTCGGCCACGCCCATGATCGAGTAAGTATGCGCGGGCAGGCTGGCCTGCGTGCCGTTCAGGAACGCGGTGACCAGCGGCAGCTCCATCTTATACGCGGGGTGGTAGTCGCCCACCCAGCGGACGAAGGGCATCTGGGCCATGGCGGCGGCCTGTCCGGGCGTCATGGTCACGATGCGACCATTGTCGTGCATCGTCTGCCGGATCTGGGCGCCCGTCGCGCTCACCGCGTCGTAGAACTCCTGCGTGGGCGGGATGATGAACTGCACGATGAACGCGCCGACCGCGTTGTCGTGCGCCGCGGGCTTGGCGCGAAGCACCTCGGGGATCGTCGGCACCGCGTACACCGGGTCGAACCGGACGAGCTGGGTATCGACCACCGTGGGGTTGGGCAGCGCCCGGCTGAAATCGCCGCCGCGGGAGAGCGAGTAGAACGGCAAGATGGCCCCGTTCTCGAGTTCCTGCCAGGTGACGATCGTCATGCCCAAGGCCTGGGTGACCTTGGCGTTGGCGACGGGGTTCTGGGTCGTCGCGACGACGCGCCCGTCCGACAGACGGATGACGTTGCCCGAGCCATTGCCCGAGACGCTCACGCCGGCGGCGCGGGACGACTCAGCGCCCGATGCCGTGCCGGCGAGCAACGCCAGCGCCAGAATCGAGCATCCCACCACCGACCTGCTGACGGTTCTGTTCATGCACTTCTTCATGAGCCACATTCCTCCGCGATCATTGGTTGCCAAAACCGAACACACCGGCTCCATACCGGGATACCCCCGACAGAGACGAAACATCCGCGCGGGCCGTTAAGCCCGTGCCGACCTCAGCGCTGCCGTGCGAGGCAGCCGATACGCCGCGTGGGGCGCATCACAAGGATGCTCGAGTTGTCTGGACCCTCTCGCTCGAACGCATCCACGATGGCTGACCGCCATCCCCGCCTCCGGGAAACCCCCACATGGTTCTCAAGATACCCGATTCTCCCGCGGCGCGCCGTGCAATCCGCGATTTCTGGTCATTTCCGTTTCATCTTCCCCAATGTCCGGGGACGGAACGGACCTTGTGGGCCACCAACCCGAGTGTGGGTTAGGGTGAAGTACAGGTCGTTTTCGGACGTCCTTGTCACGTTGTCCCCACGGTCACGGTCGGTTCGCGCAGTCTTTACGCCCGCAGGAGGACTTCTGATTGGTCGCTGGCGATGGCGGTGATACCATCCTGAGTTCCGTAGGCGGGGCGGGAGAGGCGCGGGTGTGCCGCGCGTGAGAGTAGACCAGAATCCTGACGACCGGGGCGATGGGAACCCTGGCTGCCAAAGACCCGGAAGGTTTCCGGGACCAAGGCGGCGGTTCCCGGGCCGCGGTCACCCCCTCGATGGTGCCTCCAGGCGGAGGGACCGGACGGCGGAGCCGGGGGCTCGCCCAGTTCGGGCGGGGCCCATCACCGTGGTTCGAGGGAGCCACGTTTCGAGGAAAGAGCAGAGGAGCCAGATGATGCACAGCAGCACGCTCGGAGCCAAGAGGGCGATTGCCCTGATCGCAGTCGCGGGCTTCGCGGCCCTGGCCATGGGCCAGGACAGCGTTTCGCCCGGCACGGTGCCGATTCCTACCGGCGACGCGTTCTCGCCTTATGCCCTCGGGGCCGCCCAGCGGTCCAACTACGTCGTGGACCTGGTGGCGATCACCAGCACCTGGGGCAACACCTTCGGCATCGCGCCGATCGTGAAGTCGCCCAAGGCCGACCCCCTGTTCTTCAACAACCTGATCTCAGCCCAGAGCGTGAGCCAGACCCTTCTGGGCAACGCGGTCGCCGGCGGGAGCTACAGCCTGTGGACAACCCCGGGCGGGGGCGTCAATCCGACCAATAACAATCAGGGCCTCGTCACCACCGTGACCGCCCCCACGACCTTCACCCAGTTCGGCGTGCTGGCCGCTGACTTCGGCGGGCTCTACAGCGGCGCGTTCGGCGCTGTGGCCGGGTACAACCCCGCCAACCCCTCCCGCCTCTACGTCTCCCGGAACCAGGTCGTGACCAACGGCGCGTCGATCGCCGACAACAACTCGCAGTTCGGCGGCGCGAGCGTGGACTCGAACGGCAACGCCTACCTCCGGGCCGATAACTTCGGCACCAACGCCCCCGCGATCACCGGCGTCAACTACTTCCGCGTGAACATGCCCGCCC
>CAZHKB010000168.1:0-6306 GCA_964533405.1 uncultured Phycisphaeraceae bacterium
TCAAGCCCGCCCTGGCCCGCGGCGAGATCCAGTGCATCGGCGCCACCACCTTCGATGAGTACCGCAAGTACATCGAGAAGGACGCCGCCCTGGCCCGTCGCTTCCAGGCCATCGCCGTCGATCCGCCCAGCGCGGAGCAGACCATCGAGATCATCAAGGGCCTGCGCGACAAGTACGAGGAGCACCACCGGGTGCGGATCACCGACGGGGCGATCAAGGCCGCCGTCGACCTGTCCGGGCGGTACATCACGGGTCGCGTGCAGCCCGACAAGTCGATCGACGTGATCGACGAGGCCGGCGCCCGCATCCGCATCCGCTCGATGACCAAGCCGCCGGACCTGGCGGACATCGAGGCCGACATCGAGAAGCTGGCGGTCGAGAAGGACGAGGCGGTCAAGGCCGCCGACTACGAGCGGGCCGCCGAACTCCGCGACAAGGCTGAGCAGCTCAAGAAGAAGAAGGAAGAGATCCAGCGCCAGTGGCGCGAGAAGGCCCAGCAGGTCGGCGGCATCGTCGATGAGGACGTCATCGCCGAGGTGGTCAGCAAGATGACCGGCGTGCCGCTCCAGAAGCTCGAGAAGGAGGAGGCCCAGCGCCTGCTTCAGCTCGAGGCCGAGCTGCACAAGAAGGTCATCAGCCAGGACGAGGCGATCAGGGCCATCTCCAAGGCCATCCGGCGCGCCCGGGCCGGCCTCAAGGACCCCAAGCGCCCCATGGGCTCGTTCATCTTCGTCGGGCCGTCCGGCGTGGGCAAGACCCTGCTCAGCAAGGCCTTGGCCGAGTTCATGTTCGGCAGCGAGGACTCGCTCGTCCACCTGGACATGTCCGAGTACATGGAGAAGCACAACGTGTCCCGTCTGGTCGGCGCGCCCCCCGGCTACGTCGGCTACGAGGAGGGCGGCCAGCTCACCGAGGCCATCCGCCGCAAGCCCTACTCAGTCGTGCTGATGGACGAGGTCGAGAAGGCCCACCCCGACGTGTTCAACATGCTCCTCCAGATCATGGAGGAAGGGCGTCTGACCGACTCCTTCGGCCGCCACGTCGACTTCCGCAACACCGTGCTGATCATGACCTCCAACATCGGCGCCGACCTCATCAAGGGCGGCGGCGGGTTCGGGTTCCAGGTCCGCTCGGGCGAGGTCAACTACGAGAACATCAAGGGCATCCTGATGAAGGAGATCGAGCGCTTCTTCCGCCCGGAGTTCATCAACCGCCTGGACGACATCATCGTGTTCCGCCCCCTCAACAAGGGCGACCTCATCCAGATCATCGAGTACGAGGTGGGCAAGCTCAGCAAGCGCCTGGCCGCACAGGGCTTCAAGCTCGAGCTGGACCAGGCCGCCAAGGACTTCCTGATCGACAAGGGCTACAACCCGGACTACGGCGCCCGTCCGCTCCGACGTGCCATTGGCAACTATATCGAGGACCCGCTCTCCGAGATGCTGCTCTCGGGCGACCTGCACAACAAAAGCATCATCAACGTGACGCGCCTCGAGGGCGAGGAACGCCTGGTGTTCAGCCCCGTCGATATCCCCCCCAAGGAGGGCGGCGAGGCCCCGATGAAGGCCGCGGCCGGATCGACGTGAGGTACGCCCGCTCTCCGGGCTGGCTCCCTACCCGCCCTACCAAGCTTCCTCAGCAACGAGCCGTTCCGAAAACACAAGGGGCGAGCCGCAAGGCTCGCCGCTTTTGTTGTTTGTGGGTCCCACCAGTCCGACGCCGCGTTCGGGGGCGCGACTGGTGCGAGCGTGCAATCGCGTGATTCCCCGGCCCTCACACCAGTCGCGCCGCAAAGCCGTCTGACTGGTGGCACCGTCATCGCCCGACCCGCGCCCGCCTCAACCCGAACTTCCCCGACACCGCCGTCGCCGACTCCTCACCCGCGACATGGACCGGATCGATCACAAGCCCCACGCCCTTGAACTCCATCGCCTCCGAAGTGCTCGACACCAACTCCACCTCCAGCCGCAGCGTCGACCCCGGCGGCACAAATCTCCCATACTTGATCGCCCGCGCCG
The DNA here is from genome assembly GCA_964533405.1 of uncultured Phycisphaeraceae bacterium. Lineage (GTDB taxonomy): Bacteria > Planctomycetota > Phycisphaerae > Phycisphaerales > UBA1924 > JACKHA01. The sequence continues at coordinate 2,019 of CAZHKB010000168.1, forward strand.
ACCCCAGAACCCAAGGCAGCCCGCCTGCGTCCCGCGCCGCGGCCACCACCCGCGCCGTCTGCACCAGCGCCTCGAGCATGAACACCCCGGGCAGGATCGGGAACCCCGGGAAGTGGTCCGCGAGATACTCCTCCGCCGCCGACACATGCTTGATCGCCACCGCGCGGGTCGGCCCCGCCCCGTCGGCGCCCGAAACCTCCAGCACGCCATCGATCAGTTGGAAACGCATCGGGGCAAGGTTAGGACTCGTGCCACCCGCCGAACCGCGCAACCGTACCCTCCCCCGTGCCCCGCCTCATCGACCAGGCCGTCTGCCTCAGACACTGGGACTGGTCCGAGACCAGCCAGACTGTTTCCATCCTCACGCGCTCCCACGGCGTCGTCCGCGGCCTGGCCAAAGGCTCCAAACGCGAGAAGTCCCCCTTTTCCGGAGGCCTCGAGATCGCCACCCGCGGCGAGGTCGTGCTCATCCCCAAGGCCGGCACGCTCGCCACCATCACCGCCTGGGACCTTCAGGAACTCTTCCCGGGAGTGCGCCGATCGACCGCCGCCTTCTTCGCCGCCATGCACATCCTCGACTTGGCCCACCACTTCGTGCAGGAGGGCGACCCGCACCCGATCGTGTTCGAAACGCTCTGCGGATCGCTCCGCGAGCTCGCACAGCGCAATGACCTGGCCCCGGTCCTGGCGATGCAGTGGACCTGCCTGGTCGAGGCCGGGCTCCAGCCCATGCTCGATCGCTCGGCCAGCACGGGTGCCGCGCTCGAATCGGCGGCGTCGTACGGGCTCTCGCCCTCGCTGGGCGGCGTGGTTCCCGATCTCGGGACGCCCGCCGCGCCGGGCGTGCTGCGCGTGCGCGGCGAGACGATCGCCCTGCTCCGCCGGCTCGAACCCGGCACGCAACTCCCCGCGGACGCGATCGACGCCGGCACGATCGACCGCGCCGCACGCCTGATGAGCGTCTACATCCACCACGCGCTGGGCCGAGCCATGACCTCCGCCGACGCCCTCTTCGGCAAGCCCTGACGCATTCACTCACCTCTCCGTGCCTGTGTGCTCAATCCTGTTCTGGAGCAACCAAATCAAGGCGAGCCCCGATCCAAGGGCATCCCCGGGAACCCGCGCGTGCTCAGGCCCGCGGCCCGGACTCTGTCCCGATAACCCAATCCCCACCCGCCCCCGTCAAGTTCGCGCCCGATCGGGTCGATCTGCCGAGGTCGGTTTGCTTCCACGGACGGTCGCACACATCAGCAGATCGGAACCCAGGGCCATGGCCACGATTCCCGCCGGCAGTGCCGTTCTTGAAGCGTCTCGCGCCCTGCCCCTCACGGCGGTCGAGGAGATCCTCTCCTGCCAGTCGCTGCCGACCCTGCCGGCCATCGCCATCAAGGTCATCGAGCTTTCACGCAACCAGAACGTCTCGATGGAGGAGCTGGCCCGCACCGTCCAGAACGACCAGGCCCTGGCCGCCAAGATACTCCGCACCGTTAACTCCTCGTTCTACGGCCTGCGCTCCCGCTGTGCGAACATCAAGCAGGCTCTGGTCATGATGGGCCTGGGCCCGGTCAAGGCCCTCACGCTGGGCTTCAGCCTCGTCTCCTCCTCCGAAGTCGTGGACGACGGGTTCGACAAGATGTCCTATTGGCGTCGCAGCCTGTACTCGGCGGTCGGCGCCCGCGCCACCGCCGAGGCCGCGGGCATGAAGAACCTCGCGGATGAGGCCTTCCTGGCCGCTCTCCTGCAGGACATCGGCATGATGGCGATGTACCAGGCGCTTCGCACTCGTTACACCGACGCGATCTCCGAGACCGGTGGCGACCACGCCAAGGTCGCCTCCGCCGAACTCCGCGCCTTCGACATCCAGCACGCCGAGATCGGCGCCATGCTCGCGCAGCGCTGGCGCCTCCCCGAGTCGCTGGTCATGCCCGTGCGCTACCACGAGCGCCCAACCGCCGCTCCCCAGGGCCACCACCTCGTCGTCCGACTCGTCGCCGTTGGCGGCCTGGCCCACGATGCGCTCACCGACGCCGACCCGCTTCCCGCGCTCCGCAAGTTCTCCGAGCGCTGCGAGCAGTGGTTCGGCCTCAAACCCTCCGAGTCCGACGAAATCCTCCGGAAGATCGGCGCCGCCACCCGCGAACTGGCCAACATCTTCAGCGTCGACGCCGGCCCCCTCTCCAGCCCCGACGCCATCCTCGCCGCCGCCCGCGCCCAGCACCTCGAAGTCTCGCGCCAAGGTCCGCAGACTCCACCACCCCCGGGTTCCATGACCGACCTCATTATCCGCGAGGGCGGGGGCATCGACCCCGAGACCGGCGCCTACGACCGCATGGGCTTCGACCTCGCACTGCGACGCATGTTCGAGAAAGCCATCCAAACCGACGACAGCGTCGGCGTGGTCGTCCTCAGCCTCGACGAGGGCACCGGCCCGGCACGCCTCACGGGCCAGACCCTCACCGAGGCCCTGGCCGGCGTGGTCAGCGTCCTGCGCCGCGGTGTCGACCCCATGGGCGCCGTCGTCTGCCGCATCCAGCCGTTGCTCATCGGCGTCGTCGCGCCGGATGTCGACCAGCCCACTCTGACCAGGGTCATCGAGGCCGCCCGCGTCGAGATCGAGAAGACAAGCCAGTCCTGGGGCAAGGCCCGCAACCTGGTGCTCCCCCGCGTCCGCTCCACCGCCGGCGTCGCGGTCCGAGGCCCCAAGCCCGCCACCCACACCGACCAGCCCGAGCACCTTGTCGCCGCCGCCGCCTCGGCTCTGCGCCAGGCCCTCGCGGGCGGAGGCGGATGCGTCAAGGCCCAGGCCGCCGCCAAGGCGGCGTAACTCGTGCCAGTCGTGCCGCCGTCGCCCCGTTGAGCGGCTGCTGCCAAGCCCGCGAGCCTGGCGATCGGCGCCGGTCAATCCGATGCACACGCCGCCTTGACAATCCGCCCGACCACCTGATCTCCCCCCATCCCCGCGCGCTCCGCCGCCGCCATGAACCCCGCGTCCGGCGAGATGCACGGGTTCCCGTTGATCTCCAGGATCCACGCCCGCCCAGCCGCATCCACCCGGAAGTCCACCCGCGCATACCCGCGCAGGCCAAACTCCTCCCAGCAACGCAGCGACAGCCGCCGCAACTCCCCAAGCAGCACGCCATCCTCCGCGCCGAACTCGTACGTGCGGATCGTGTGCTGATACGCGAACGAGTCCTCGACCCACTTGGCGCTGAACCCAACGACCTTCCGGCGCTCCGGCGGGAAGTCGCGGAACTCGATCTCCGCGGCGGGCAGCACCTCGGGCTCGTCCCCCCCCGGGCGCGCCAGCAGCCCGATGTTGAACTCCCGCCCGTCGATGAACCGCTCCGCGAACCCCTCCCCGCCCACGCGTGATCGCAGGCGCGCCAGAGCGCCCGCAAGCACACCCGCCCCGCCCGGCGCCGGCGCGTCGATCACCGAATCGTCATCGAGTCCGACCGACGCGTGCTCCCACACGCTCTTGATGATCCAAGGTCCGGGGGCCACGCCAGAGCCCGCGCCTGCTCGCGCCAGATCCCCCTGCTCGAACCACTCCGCCGTCGGCAACCCAGCCGCGCGCAGCCACCGCTTCGTCAGCAGTTTCCCGCTCGTCAGCCACACCGCGGGGCTCGGGCAGCCCGTGTACCTGATCCCCATCGCGTCGAGCATGGTGGGCGCGACCGCGATCATCCGCCCAGACCGCATCATCGACTCGACCAGGTTGAACACGAGATCAGGGCTCGCCCGCTCCAGCCCGCGGGCCGCCGCCGACATGTCCATCCCGAACTCAAGAGTCGAAACTTCGTGCCCCGCCCGCTCAAGACACCCGCGCACGAACTCCGCCTGTACGAGCACGTCCTGCTCGTCCTCGCGAGCGTCCACGGTCACATGGTCATGAAGGATCACGATTCGCATTGGTGGTTGATCGTATCAGGGCGCGCGAGAGCGCCTCGCGCAGCCCCTCCGCGAATGCCGCTCCCCCGAACCGTTCCGCGTTCGCCCGGCACGCCGACGCCGCCGCCTCCGTCCGTCCCGGCACCCGCGCCGCCGCCTCCAGCATCGCCGCCGCCGTTGCCGGCTCAAAGTGCGCCCCGGTCACGCCATCCACCACCGTGTCGAGCGCGCCCCCCGCACGCCGCGCCAGCACCGGGCACCCGCACGCCTGCGCCTCCACCGCCACGATCCCGAAGTCCTCAACCTGCGGGAACACCAGCAGCCGGCATGTCCGGTACAACTCGCGCAACTGCGCATCGTCGACGCGCCCCAGGAAACTCACGCTCGCCCCCGCCAG
>CAZHKB010000169.1:0-6289 GCA_964533405.1 uncultured Phycisphaeraceae bacterium
TCGGCACCGCCATCACCCCCGGCTTTGAAGCGCTCGTTTTCAAGGCCTCGCGCGGGATCGAAGACATCTACGAACTGACGTACATCCGCAGGGACGGCACCCGCTTCCCGGCCGTCGTGTCCGTCACGGCGCTTCGAGACGATAAGAGCGTCATCATCGGCTATCTGCTGATCGGCACCGACAACACCGCGCGCAAGCAGGTTGAGGCCGAGCGCATGCTGCTGGATCAGGCCATCCGCGATCAGCAGTTCTATACACGTTCGCTCATCGAATCGAACATCGACGCGCTCATGACCACCGACCCGCGCGGCATCATCACCGATGTCAACAAGCAGATGGAGGCGCTCACCGGGTCCACCCGCGACGAGCTGATCGGCGCCCCGTTCAAGGACTGCTTCACCGACCCCGAACGCGCCGAGGCGGCCATCAAGCTCGTGCTGGGCGAAGGCAAGGTCACCGACTACGAACTCACGGCCCGCGCCAGGGACGGCAAGGAAACCGTGGTCTCCTACAACGCCACCACGTTCCACGACCGCGAACGGAAGTTGCGGGGCGTGTTCGCCGCCGCCCGCGATGTGACCGAACGCAAACGCTACGAACAATCCCTGCAGGAGGCCGACCGCCGCAAGAACGAGTTCCTGGCGATGCTGGCGCACGAACTCCGCAACCCCCTGGCCCCCATGCGGAACGCGTTGCAGATCATGCGGCTCACGGCCAGCCGCGAGGTCCCGCGTCCCGAGGACGAGGCCATCCGCTCGGCGTCGGCCATGATGGATCGTCAGGTCGGCCAGATGGTCCGGCTCGTCGACGACCTCCTGGATGTCAGCCGCATCAGCCGTGGAACAATCGAGCTCCGGAGAGCCCGGACGGAACTGGCCTCCGCCGTCCACCACGCCGTCGAGGCGGCCCGTGCGCAGTACAAGAGCATGGAGCACACGTTGATCGTCACGCTCGCGCGCGAGCCCATGTACATCAACGCCGACCCGACCCGGCTGGCTCAGGTGCTTGGAAACCTGCTGAACAACGCCTGCAAGTACACCCCCAAGGGCGGCCAGATGCGGCTCAGCGCAGAGCGCGATGACCACCAGGTCGTCATCCGGTTGAAGGACAACGGCATCGGCATCGCCGCCGAAGAACTGTCGCGCATCTTCGAGATGTTCGTGCAGATCGACACCTCGCTTGAACGCTCGGTCAGCGGACTGGGCATCGGCCTGACCCTCGTCAAGAGTCTCGTCGAGATGCACCAAGGCACGGTGCATGTCCAGAGTGCCGGTCTCGGTCAGGGCAGTGAGTTTGTCTTGCGCCTGCCGATCATGGTTGAACAGCCACAATCGCCGGCGCCCGGGTTGACCGTCGGCAAGCCAACCGGCAACGCAGGCCGCCGCATCCTCGTCGTTGATGACAATCAGGACTCGGCCTTGTCACTCGCAGGGTTGTTGAAGCTCACCGGGCATCAGACGCACACCGCTTCCGACGGTCAGGAGGCAGTCGCGGCAGCGTTGACCTTCCTGCCCCAAGTCGTGCTGCTCGACATCGGCCTGCCAACAATGAACGGCTACGACGCCTGCCGCCAGATCCGCGCACAGCCAGATGGCAAACGCATGTTGCTGATCGCGCTCACCGGATGGGGTCAGGATGAAGACCGCCGCAAGTCCAAAGAGGCCGGGTTTGACGCCCACCTGGTCAAACCCGTGGACCACGACCAACTCATGAAGCTCCTGGCGGAGTTCCGGCCGACGCCAGCCTGACGCGGGTGGGCGGGTGGCCCCCCGCCGCGGCTTGGGGTCACGGTGCTTCGGCTTCAAGGCCGTTGGCAGTCTGGTTCTCTGTCATCTTTGGATGGTTCTTTGGCCCCAAGAGATTGCGACCGGGCTCTACTTCTTCCGGGGCTTGGTGATGCCGTACTTCGCCCGGGCAAGGCGGGAGAGCGTCCGAATAACCACGGGAGGCGGGCACGTTCACCGGCGACACAACGGCTGCTCTCCGCGAGCCCGATTCTTCAAGCGGCTTTCGGAGGCGAAGGTCAGCGGGGTCTGTGAGCCAGGATTCGGTCTGTTGGCCGGCGGGGCGTTTGTGCAGATTGACGGCCCGCTCGGGAGCCTCATGGTGGCGTCCGCGGTCGCGAGGTTGTTGGTGCAATCCATGAGCGATGGAGCGGAGGGTGCCCGAGCGATGGAGTTGAACGACGCGGTGAGTGAGCCGCAATCTCTCGCGGAACGGTTCGGGTTGAGATCCGCCGGTGCCCATCACCCCCAATGGCGTTCACACCAGGTCGGGTTTTCATGGACGGTGCATAGGTACGGGATTGCGGCCAATCCGATGATCGAGACAAGGGCTGGCGGCGCATGAAAAAGCCCGGCCTCCCATGCAGGAGACCGAGTTAGTCGGGGTAACAGGACTTGAACCTGCGACTTTCTCGTGCCGAAGCCCGCGGAAGCCCCAGCCAGGACGCGCAAGGGACGATACCAGCCGGGGTTTGCGGATTGCGAGTGATGCGGGGATTGCGAGGCTTTGCGTCTGGTGGCGCGGCGGAGCGCGGTGTACACCGCGCTGGCCCGCGCGCCAGCTGGCGTTTGATAGGCGTGGAGGGGATGGTCCCCGCGTGCGGAGCGTTCTCGACCACGACACCCAGCCCGAGAACCGGCTGAGCCCTCCGACGATGGCTCATGTTGCCGCTCGTCCTGGGTTGTGTCTTGCTATGATCGTGTGGAACGGCCCCATCGGCCCCATCGGCCCCATCGGTGCTGCGGAGTGGAATGGCGGGCATGTGGGGGATGGCGCGGATGCCGCTGCGTGAGGATCCCACCCCGATGGAAACCCAGCCGCTCCAACCCCAATCCCGCGCCTCGCCCGTTCCCCCGGTGCTCCCAACGCTCGCGGACACGGACATCCATCAACTCGCGGGCGCGCACCCCCGAACGCGGGTCCTGTGTGTTGACGACTCGCCGGACCTGGTCGAGATGCTCGCGCGGCTCGTCGGCGGCGCGCCCGACATGGTGAGTGTGGGTAAGCTCGGCAGCGCCGAGCGGATGGCCGAGGAGGTGGTCCTCCGGCGGGCCGATGTGGTGGTGCTGGACCTCACGATGCCCGGACCGGCTCCGCTCGCGGCGATCGGTCTGCTGGCGGAGCTCGCCCCGCACTGCCGCGTGATCGCGTACAGCGGCTACGACGACTTTGAAACGAGGGAGGCGGCCCGCGTGGCCGGGGCGTGCGAACTGGTCAGTAAGCACGGCGAACCCGCCGACATCATCCGGGCCATTCGCCGCGTTGCGAGTCGGCAGGGCGTGCCGAAGGGCCACGTTGACGTGATCTGATGGACTCGATTTCTCCGGCATCCCGGGACCTCGCAAGGCGGCTGCTCGCCGGTGAGCCCGCGCGCGGGAAGAACTCGGGGGGGGGTTCCAGCGCGGCGTCCCGGCCGCCCGCAGTGGGGGTCTGTGACAAGCTCCGGACGGTTCTCATGACCTTCGCGGGGATGGCGGGCTACCGGTCCCTGCTGAAACGGGCGCTCACGCTTGCGGCGGCGCGTGCCCCTGAGCTTCAGGGCGTCACGGTCATGCCGGATGGATCGCTGTCGGGCATCGAGGATGTTGAGAGCGGGAAGAGTAAGGGCGCGGTGCGGGAGTGGGAAAAGGTTCTCGTGGCCCAACTTCTAGACCTCCTGGTCACGTTCATTGGCGAGGTCTTGATGGTCCAGTTGGTGAGGCAGGCGTGGCCGGACCTGCCGGCGGGCCCAGTACGTTCGAGAACCGAGGACGAATCATGAAACGCAAGACAGGCCCAAAGACCGATCGCGCCAGGCCCCACGCCCCCCCAGACACCCCCCCCGGCACGGTCGTGATCCGCACGCTCAAGACCGGCGTGCCGGGTCTGGACGAGGTCCTGGGTGGCGGGCTGCCCGAGTACTCGTTCAACATCATCGCGGGGTCTCCGGGGTGCGGCAAGACGACACTTGCGCATCAGATCATGTTCGCCAACGCCACGCCGCAGAAGCCAGCGATCTACTTCACCGTGCTGGGCGAACCGGCGATCAAGATGCTGCGGTACCAGCAGCAGTACAGTTTCTTCAACCAGGCGATGCTCAACAAGGCCGTCCGCTTTGTGAACCTGAGCGACATGGTGCTTGAGAAGGACCTGGGCGCGGTGCTCGACGAGATCATCAAAGAGGTCGAGGCCGTCCAGCCCGGCATCGTGGTGGTGGACTCCTTTCGCACCGTGGTCCGCAAGGCCCAGGCCGGAGGCGGGGGGGGCGAAGTCGAGCTGCAGGGCTTCGTGCAGCGACTGGCCCTGCACCTGACCAGTTGGCAGGCCACCACGTTTCTCATCGGCGAGTACACGGAGCCCGAGATCCGCGACAACCCGGTGTTCACCGTCGCCGACGGGCTGTTGTGGCTCTACCAGTCCACCGAGCGCAACTCGATCGTGCGCAAGATGCAGATCATGAAGCTCCGCGGCCAGGAGTCGGTCCCCGGATTGCACACTTTTCGCATCACGGGCGACGGCTTGCAGGTCTTCCCCCGCACCTTTGGCCTGAGCGTGCCCACCGCCAAGAAACTCAGCACGCAGCGGCAGTCCACCGGCGTAAGCGAACTCGACACCATGCTGGGCGGGGGCGTGGCGGCGGGGCAGAGCCTGCTGCTGGCCGGGCCATCGGGGTCGGGCAAGTCGATCCTGGGGACGCATTTCATCGCCGAGGGGCTCAAGCAGGGCGAGCCGGGGATCATCGCCGTCTTTGAGGAACTGCCCGACGAGTATGTGGCGCGGGCCACCAAGCTGGGGTTCAAGCTCGACGCGGCCCGCAAGAAGGGGACGCTGGAGGTCATCTACCTGCGGCCGCTCGACCTGTCTGTGGATGAGACGGTACACGAGATCGTGGCCGCGGTGCAGCGGACCAAGGCCAAGCGGGTGGTGATCGACTCGCTGGTGGGCTTTGAACTGGCCCTCGCGCCCGGCTTCCGGACGGACTTCCGCGAGAGCCTCTACCGCATGATCGCCGCCCTCACCCGTCTGGGCGTGACCATCGTTTCGACCGTCGAGGTCGAAGAAGACTTCACGTCTCTGGGCTTGTCCAACTACGCCATCTCGTTCCTTTCCGATGCCATCATCCGGCTTCGCTACGTCTCGCTCGACGGCCAGTTGCGCCGGATGATCATGGTGGTGAAGATGCGCAGCGGCAAGCACTCGATCGACATGCGCGAGTTCGAGGTGACGAGCAAGGGCATCGTCATCGGTGAGCGCCTGCGCGGCTACCAAGCCCTGACGACCGGCATCCCCGGCCCTTGGGACCGGGGGCTGGAGAGCATCGCGGGGACGATGGAAGGCTTGAGCAATCGCGGGGAAGGCGTGAGCAAGGGCCGGTAGGGCGCGAAGCGAGCGATGCGTTTGGACCCGGCGGGGCGGAGGCCTGTAGCCACGGGTGCAGGAGGCGCTTCGAGGGCGCAACCCGTGGAAGGAATCTCGCTCGCGCGAACCCGCCCCGCCCCCCACGGGGCGGAGGAATCTGGGGCGGAGAAGGGGACCGAACTCGCGCGGGCAAACTCGCCCAGCGCGCGTTACCCTAACCACCACTCCGGAGCCCCTATTGCCCGATCGTGCCTCCACCATCCCCGATCTCGTCCGGAACTTCCGCGCCCACATCAGGGCGTACAAGTCCAAGGACACCAAAGAAGCGGAAATCCGCCAGCAGTTCATCGACCCGTTCTGGCGCGCCCTGGGCTGGGACGTGGGCGATACCAAGGGCGTCGGCCCGGCGGAGTCCGAGGTCATCATCGAGAAGAACGTCGAGACGGTGGACACGGGCGGGCTCCGCAGCCGCCGCCCCGATTACCTCTTCCGGCTCGGCGGGTTCGCGCGGTTCATCGTCGAGGCCAAGAAGCCCGCGATCGACATCGACGACGACAAGGACGCGATCTTTCAGGCCAAGCAGTACGCCTGGAACAGCACGATCCCCTTCGCCGTGCTGACCGACTTCGAGCAGTTCAGGCTCTACGACACCACGCTCAAGCCGATCTTCAACGACCCGCGCCGCGGCTTGGTCAAAGAGTTCGCGCTCGACTACGACAAGTACGAATCGCAATGGGACACGATCCTCGCCACCTTCGGGCGCGAAGCCGTCGAGGCCAGCGCGCACGACTAGGGAATCGCAGGCGGCAACAGCGAGACGAACGGCGCACGCGAGAAGGACGCTTTCAGTGTGGTCGCCTTCGTCGTGGGCACAGTGATGCGGTAGTCGGTGTTCCGCAGGAAGGCGACAAGGACATCATCGACCACAACGGTTGCGCCGGTCGTC
>CAZHKB010000170.1:0-6262 GCA_964533405.1 uncultured Phycisphaeraceae bacterium
CCCTCGACCAGCGCGCCCCTCAACACCCGCCCGGCTCGCGCCCCCGGCACCACCACCAAAAACCCCGACAAATCCAGCCCACCACGCCCAATCAACCACAGCGCCGCCCCCTCCACCGCGGGTCGCTCCCACCCCAGAAAAAACCGCTCAATCGCCATGGCTCCCCCATGATACGAAACCGCGCTTCCGGTCCCCCCCCGATCGCTCTTGGCCGGCAACTTCGTTCGTGCGACGGCCTCAGCGCCGCCCCCGTGCTGAGGGCCCCGGGAGTGTGGGCAACTTTCCCCTCTACAACGAATTAACTCCACAAAATCCGCGATTCACCGGTAGAGCCACCCGGTGTCTCACATTACACTCTCAGGATGGACGAGCGCGCCCGAGAGGCGGTGCGCCGTCCGGTCCGAGCGGACGCCGTGTGACCAATCGACCCGAACGGGTCGGCGGGTATTGATCGGCCTGGAAGGGAGACCATGATGTCGACGAATCGTACGCTGCGCTCGCGGGCTGGATCGGCGTTTGGTCCCGGGGTTCTCGAGCCGCTCGAGCGCCGCGAGGTGCTCACCGCGGTCGCGTGGACCGGTCTGGGCGGCAGCAACCTGTGGAGCAACCCGGCCAACTGGTCGGGCGGCGCGATACCCAGCAGCACCAGCGACGTGGTCATCAACAACCCCACGGCCAGCCTGAGCGTCGTCCTCGATGCCGGACCCGTCACCGTCAGGTCGCTCACGCTGAATGAACGCCTCATCATCAACCGGGGCGTCACGCTCAGCAGCCCCGGAGAGATCAACCTTGGTGCCGATGCCGAACTCAAGATCAACGGGCTGCTCAACTGGGCCGCCGGGACGTGGAACGCGGGCTCGGAGCCCACGGTGAACCCGGGGGGCAAGCTGAATATCGGACGCACGTCCGCACCCACGCAGGGCGTGGTGACGCTGGCTTCGGACTTGCTGAATCGGGGGTATCTGGCGTGGCGCGGCGGGACGCTCGAACTCACCTCCACCGGCTCACTCACCAACGCCGCCACCAAGGCCATGGACATGTCCTCCCCCATGTCCATCAGCGGGTCGGGACGCTTCGAGAACTTCGGGCTGCTCCGCCGCGGCGGGCTGGCCACCAGCACGACCACCATCGACGCCGACTTCAACAACGACGACCGCGTCCGTATCCTCCGCGGCACGCTGGCCTTTGGCGGCGCCGACGCCAACCAGCCCTCGATGATCAACTTCGGCACGCTCTCGGGCGTCGCCACCGGCTCGACCTTCCTCATGCGGGCCCCCACGTTCCATCGCGACGCGGACTACCTGAACAGCGCGGCGTTCGTGTTCTCGACCTCCACCCACATCTTCCGCGGCGACATCTACCTGGGCAACGCCGTGTTTGGCTCCACCTCCGATGTGTCGATCAGCCAGGGCGGGGCGCGGTTCCGCGGCGACCCCACCTTCAACGACACGACGCTGTTCCTGGAAGGAGCGCTCACGATCGGCGGCAACGTGGCGTTCAACTCGACCGACGTGGAAGGCTCGTCCATGATCGTCACCGGCACGCTGGCCCTGACCGGGTCGAACGTGGGCACCGACGTGAGCGTGCTCGCGTCCGGGCGGATCAACACCACCGGAAGCCGCATCACGGGCGGCGTGTCCAACGCGGGCACCATCAGCGTGACCTCCGGCGTGCTGACGCTCGACGTGCAGGGCGCGAGCGGGCCGTTCGTCAACTCCGGGTCGCTGCTGCTGGGAAGCACGGCCCGCCTGGACGCCCTGGGCGGCATGGTGACCACGGGCCTGGTCCAGACCAGCATCTCGTCGGCCAGCTTCGGGCGCGTCACCGTCAGCGGCAACCTGGCCCTGGGCGGCACGCTGCGGTCGATCTTCACGGGCTCGGGCTTCGTCGCGGGCCAGAACCGCACGATCCTGTCGGCGGGCGGCCGCACGGGCACGTTCGCCAACGTGACGGCGACCGGGCTGCCGGTCGGAATGTCGACGACGGTTCTCTACGGCGCGACCGGGGCCGTGGTCCGCCTCGTCGGCTGAGCCAACGAACTCTTTGTCGGGTCCTCAGGCTCAGGCCAAGGCCCGGATCGCGCAATCGATCCGGGCCTTGGCGTTTCACAGCCGAGGGCGCCAGCGCGCGCAGTCTCAGGTTCGCGGGTCGCGACACCCGCCAGAGGCCGAGCGTTCAGGTGGGTCACGCCCTCTACGCCACGCCTCGCCCCGCGCCCTCTTCGTGCAACAATCCGCCGGGGAGTTCGCGGAGGTCCAAGCATGGGTCGTCAACCGTCCTGTCGTCCGGGTCGCGGCCAAGAGCCCGAGCCGATCGCGCTGCAGCCACTCGAATCCCGCGCCCTGCTCACGCCCCTGACCTGGGACGGCGGGGGCGGCAACGCCCTGTGGTCCAACCCGCTCAACTGGAGCCTGGACTTCGTCCCCCGCCAGGTCGACGACGTCACGATCTCGGTCAACAACGTCCAGCGAACGATCATCGGCGACACGCCCAACATGCGGGTCAACTCGCTCACGCTCACCGAGACGCTCATTGTCAACTCCGGCAACGCGCTCTCGGTCATCGGCGCGTTCGACCTGGGCCAGCAATCGGACCTGCGCATCAATGGCGTGGTCAACTGGGCCACGGGCGACTGGAACAGCAACAACCCCGTGCGCGTGAACCCGGGCGGGCTGCTCAACATCGGCAGCGGCACCTTCCCGGGAACCGGGTCGGTCGCGCTCAGCGGGGCCATCGACAACGCCGGCCGCTTGGCGTGGAAGGGCGGCGAGGTCCTGCTGGCGTCCGACGGCTCGATCACCAACCGCGCGGGCAAGGCGATGGACTTCGCCTCGCCCCTGGCGATCACCGGCACGGGCGAGGTGGTCAACAACGGGCTGCTGCGCCGCGGCGGGGGCGCGTCCGAGGTCACCTCCATCGACGCCGCGTTCACCAGCACCGATCGCTTCTACATCCTGCGCGGCACGGTCGAGATCGGCGACGACGCCCACAGCCCGCCGGCCGCGATGGGCGGGCGGATCGCCGTGCTCGACGGCGTGGCCCAACTCATCTTCAACGCCCCCGCAACGCACGCGGCGGGCATCGAGTACACGGGGCCCGGCACCGTCCTGTTCGAGGGCGGCGAGCAGACTTTCGAGGGCGATGCCCTGTTCGCGGCCAATCTCGAGATCGAGGGTCCGGCGTCCGCGTCGGAGGTCCGCGTCAACTTCACCGGCGCCAACGCGGTCATCCGGGGCGGGTTCGAGGCCAACCTGGCCTTCCTGGCGATCCTGGCGCCCACCACGTTCGAGGGCGACGTGCACCTCCGCGACACCATCGTCAGCGACACGGGCCTTCAGGCGTCTCCGCTTCTGACTCTCGACGGCTCGGTGGTGACGGTCACGGCGGTCTTCGCCCTGGACACCGTCATCACCGAGGGCTCGACGATCGAGGTCGGCCTGCCCACGTTCGAGACGGGCGCGATGACGATCAGCCTCGGGTATGTGATGACCAACCACGGCACACTGACCCACCAGGCGGGCACGCTGGGCATCGGCGTCGGCGCGTCGCTGCGGAATGAGCCGGAGGGTATCCTGATCCTGCGAGGCCCAACCGTCGGCGGCGGGCCGCTCGCCGGGTCCGTGGTCAACCTGGGGCTTCTGGTCCGCCGAAACTCGGCGAGTGGCGTCGGTACCACGAGCATCACGGGCCTGCTCGACAGCACGGGCGTGGTCAACGTCGAGCAGGGAGTGCTGAACCTGGCGACCGCGGTCGCGCAGCTCGAAGAGGTGCCGCTGGCCCAGGACACCGTCCTGACCGCGGGAACCTGGCAGGTGCGGAACTTCGCAAGGCTCAATCTGCCCCAGCCGCTGGAGCGGATCGGTGTCAACGCCAAGGTCGAACTCTTCGACCAGGCCGCCCTGCCCGCCATGATCGCCCTCAAGGAGAACCGCGGGCTGCTCCGCCTCAGCGGCTTCGGCCCGGGCGTGAGCGGCCCCGGCACGATCGTCAACAAGGGCACCATCCAGATGGAGGGCGACCTGTTCGGCCTGCGCGTCATCGAGGCGCCCCTCGACCAGCGCGCCAGCGGACGCATCATCATCAAGAACGGAACGCTGCAACTCCACGGCGCCTCAGGCGGCACGCGAGACTTCGCCAACCCAGGCCTCATCCGCGTCGAGGCCGGCACCCTCTCGCTCAACCTCGACCTGAGCGGCGTCCAGGGCTCGTTCCTGAACACCGGCACGCTCGACGTGCGCAAGGACGGCAGCGTCAACGTCGTGGGCGCCGTCAGCACCACCGGAACCTACCTCACCGAGATCGCCCTGGCGGCCCACGGCGATATCACCGCCACCCGCACCGTCCACATCGGCGGCGACGTGACCGTCAAGTGGGTCGGCACCGGCTTCTTCAGCAACCACAGCGCCACCATCCTGCTGAGCGGCGCGTTCACCGTCACCGGCACCTTCGCCAACTTCACCCGTGTGGACGTGCCCTCGGGCTTCGTCGCCAGCATGCAGACGCAGTTCAGCGTGGCGGTGCGGCTGCAGTGATCCTGTGGGCTGGCCGATTCTGGCTGCCCAGCCGCCAACGCCTGTTGCCAGAGCCGAGGCCGCGCCGCGGGCCCGCGACCCCTCTGGCTTGCCGTTCCGCGCCCCGCAAGCCCACCGCGCCCCTGGCCTAGCATCGGCCTTTGCGGGAGTTTCCTATGGCACTGCTCGCCGGAAAGACCGGCCTCATCGTCGGGATCGCCAATGACCGCTCCTACGCCTGGCACATCGCCAAGGCGATGACCGACCACGGCGCCCGCTGCGCCTTCACGCACCTCCCCGGCCAGAAAAACGAACGCCGCACCGGCAAGGCCGTCGAGTCCATCGGTATCGCGAACCCTTGGATGCGTCCGCTGGACGCGGCCAGCGACGGCGACCTGGACGACGTGTTCGCGGCCTACGCCCAGTCGTTCGAACGGATGGACTTCCTGGTTCACTCGATCGCGTACGCCGACCGCGACTGGCTGCAGCCCGGAAAGTTCGCCGCGACGCCGCGGGCCGCGTTCATGCAGGCGATCGACATCTCGGCGTACACGCTCGCGGCGATGGCCAGCCGGGCCCGCCCGCTGATGGCCCGGGCCGGCCCCGGCGGGAAGGGCGGCGGCTCGATCATGGCGATGTCGTACTACGGATCGGAGAAGGTGGTGCGGGGGTACAACGTGATGGGGGTCGCCAAGGCCGCCTTGGAGTGTACGGCCCGCTACCTGGCCGCGGAACTTGGCCCGGAGAACATCCGCGTCAACACCATCTCGGGCGGCTACCTGCGGACGCTGGCGGTGCAGGCGGTCTCGGGGGCCGAGGAGATCGGCGAGCGGAACCTGGAGCACGCCCCGCTCCGCCGGAACGTCGAGGGCGCGGAAGTGGGCAACACCGCCGTGTACCTCGCGTCCGACCTCTCGACGGCGGTCACGGGTGAGAACATTTATGTGGACTGCGGGGCAAACATCATCGGGGGGTAGATCGACCTCCCCCCTGCGAACGCGATGCGCAAGCGAGCGCGGCGACACACAGACCGAGCGCAACCCCATGCCCACCCCCCGCATCACCCCCTGCCTGTGGTTCAACGGCCAGGCCCAGGATGCCGCCCGGTTCTACTGCTCGGTCTTCCCCGACTCCCGCATCACCACCATCACCCGATACGCCCAGGCCGGCCGCGAGCAGCATGGCCGGACGCCCGGCTCAGTCCTCACCGTGGGCTTCGAGCTGGGCGGCCAGCCCTTCATCGGCCTCAACGGCGGCCCGCAGTTCACGTTCAGCGAGGCCGTGTCGTTCCAGATCCCCTGCCGCGACCAGGCGGACATCGACCGCTACTGGAACGCGCTGCTTGCCGGCGAAGGGCACCCCGGCCAGTGCGGGTGGCTCAAGGACAAGTTCGGCCTGTCCTGGCAGGTCTTCCCCGATGAACTGCTCGCCTGGATCGGCGATCAGACGACTCCCGCCTCGCAGCGCGTCATGCTCGCGATGCATTCGATGGGCAAGCTCGACCTGGCCGCGCTCCGCCAGGCCTATGCGGGCGCGTGATCGCGCCCCCGGTGCTCGCGCCGCCCGCTTCGTCCTCCGCGCGGCGACCACCTGCGAGCACGAGCGCGAACCTCACGCCGAATCCGTCCCGCTTCGGCACTCCATCACTTGGCCTACTTGCCCGTCAGGATCACCACGCCCGCCAGAATTGTCATGACCCCCAGCCCCTTCTTCACCGTCATCGCCTCCCCCAGCACCAGCCACCCCAGGAG
>CAZHKB010000171.1:0-6242 GCA_964533405.1 uncultured Phycisphaeraceae bacterium
TTCCCCCACCTCCCGACCCCAGCCCCATCCACAACTCCCTGGCCGTCCACCTCCACCCGCGCCTCATCACGCCCGAACAACTCACGGGCTCCATCACCCTGGTCATCGACAACCTCCGGGCGTCGGTCACGATCGCCGCCGCGCTCATCGCGGGCGTTCACACCATTCGCCCCGTCCTGACCGTTGAGGACGCGCTGGCACACCACGCTCGCGCCGTCGCCTCATACCCCGATGCCCCATCCCCACTCCTCGGCGGCGAGCGCGGCGGGCGCCTCGTCCCGGGCTTCGACCTCGACAACTCGCCCGCCTCATACACCCCCGATCGCTGCCGCGATCGGCATCTCATCTTCACCACCACCAACGGCACCGCGGCCCTGCTGCACGCGCAGCACGCCGGTCTGATCGTCGTGTCGTCGCTCGCCAATCTGTCCGCCTTGGCAGCGTCGGTCGCGGGCGACCCGCGCCCGATCCACATCCTCTGCGCCGGCACCCGCGATGAGATCAGCCTCGACGACTGCCTACCCGCCGGCGCGCTGGTCGAACGTTTGCTCGCCAGCGGGCGAACCCTCGTGCAGGACGACTCGGGCCGCCTGTGCCTGCGGGCGTGGCAAGAGGCCTCGCGCACGCCGGCAACGCTCGCGGCGGCGATGCGCGACACGCGCGGCGGGCGCAACCTCATCAAGATCGGCATGGAGGCGGATGTGGACTTCTGCTCGCGGGTGGACACGCTGCCGGTGGTCCCGGTGTTCGATCCGAACTCAGCGTTGGTCACTCGCACACAGCCGCGTGCGTGAGCACGCGGTGGATCGGGCTTCGTGCGAGCCCCTGGCGGGACCCCGGGGTTGCAACCACAAACGCGACCGTCCCGGAAAGGCTCGTGCTCGTCAATCGAAGGCGACCTCGGAGACGCTCGATCATCGGTAGGTGGCTGGCTGCTCGCGCAGCCGGTTCAGTCGCCTCTCGTGCTCACGCACTCGGCTGGTTCAAGGCCTCCCCGCCCTCCCCGGCTGCGGCGGCTCGTTGCGCGTCAGGTCCTGGATCTGCCGATCGTCGACCTCCCGCGCCTCCTCGCGCTCAACCTTGATCCCGCCGCCCATCGGCGCCGCCCGCAGCACGAAGGGCCCGGGATTCTTCAGGTCAAACCACTGCCCGGCCTCCGGGCTGGCCCCAGCCAGCGTGACCAGCACCCGCATGACCGTCGAGCCGCGCTCGGCGGCGGGCAGCGCGTTCGTCGGGTCCACAACCGACTGCGACACAACCCCCTCCGCGGGAACCGTGAAGTGCTGCACGCCGCCCTCGCCCGGCGTGGCGGGGTTGCCGTCGGCCCCCAACACCGCGTAGTGAACGTCCACCCCCTGCATCGCGTCGTTTCGCACGGTCAAGGTCGCGGCCCGCGGTGCGGAGGCGCAGCCGCTGAGCGCGACGCCCAGGACCGTCACCAGCGTCGCCACCAGCCCGCGCGTGGCGCGTGCAATGGGGCGTGCGATGGGGCGCAGAGTGGTCTGATTCATGGCTCACCTCCGGGTGCGGTCGGGCGCACCTCGACTTCTTCAATCGTGGTCCGTCGCAGAGTGACGACCTTGTCGCCCTCGCGTCGGGTCTGCTGCTCAACCTCGTGCGCAACAACCTGAGCCCGAGGCCGCTCGACCGGCGCAGTCACGCCGCGGGCGATCCCGCCCACGAACTGGCCGAGCCGGAACATCAGCCCTCGCTTGGGCGGCATCATGCGCTCAGTGTATGAGGTGGCGAGGCTGGAGGATCGGCACGACCGTGCGCGAAGGCCGAACCAGCTGAGGCGTAGGGGGCCTCAGGCGCGCGGCTCGGCGTCAGACGCTTCCGCCGAGTCTTCACTGTCCGGCTCGCCCTCATCCTCCGCCCGCTCGGGAAACGCCGTCTGTTCCATCGCCACCACCCAGTCCTCGACCGGCTGGGTGTAGTGGTAGAGGTCCATCTTAACCTCCTGGCCCGCGAGGGCCGGGTGGGTGTCCTTGATCTTCAGGAACACGATGAACTTGTCCCAACGCCGTTTGTCCACGTCCTCAAGATCGCCGGGCGCGACCACCTGACCGCCCGGGATGGTAAGTTTCTGCCCGACCGGGTCCCAGTGGTACTTCTTGGCCGCCACGCGGAAGTACTTGACCAGCAGCCAAGGCCCGACGGCAAAGCCGATGAGCACGAACAGCCACTGGGCCGGGATGTCGTAGGCCGACAGGGCCTTGGGGGGCGTCTTGCTGATCCACGAGGACTCAAGCTCGCGGAGGCGCTCCATCGGGTTCTCGATCCGAGTGAACTCGGGCTTCAGTCGGGCGACCTTCACCAGCGACTGCAGCCACACCAGACGCACCGGGTCGGCCTGACTCATCATGCTGGGCTGGCGCGAGAGTTCCTGCAATCGGGCCAGTTCCGCCACCGGATCGGCGACCGTGGCCTCCGTCAGGCGCCCGGAGGTCGCCCACACGCGCAGATACTCAAGCTGCTTGTGCTCGGCGTCCTTGATGCCCCGCTCGGGATACGCGACCAGCGCGTCATACAGGCCCCAAGCCCCGAAGCCGATCAGCACGACCGCGAACGCGAGCGTCTTGATCCACCACCGAGGGGCCAGAGTCGACACCCCGGGCTCCGTGACCCAGTGCGGCGGGCCCTCGGGCTGGTCCGGAGCCCCTGGCGCGGCTGCGGCGTCCGCAGCCTCGGCGGCCTCAAGATCGGCTCGCTCCGGATCGGGCAGTTCCTGCGCGTTGTTTCCAGTCGATTCGGCCATGTCGCCCTCCGCGTGGACCGTCTATCGGCCACGCACAGGGTACTCGCGCGTCGGATCGGGGGAAGGCACGAGGCACTGGGCGTCGGGCACTCATCCGGGAAGGCCGCTCTCGGCAAGCCCGAGTCGCCCGGATCCCCGAAAACCATCTTCCTCGCGCCCAGTGCCTTGTGCCCAGTGCCCTCCCGACCAGCCGATATACTCGCCCTATGGAAGCCACCACAGGACAGGATGTCCGCGTCGTCGCCCTGATGAACCAGAAGGGCGGGGTCGGCAAGACCACGACGACCGTGAACCTGGCCGCGGGTCTGGCCGAGACCGGCCAGCGGGTTCTCATCATCGACCTGGATCCGCAAGCCCACGCCACGCTCCACCTGGGCATCGACCCGAAGGACGGCCCGGGCTCGATCTACGACCTGCTCATGGCCCCCGACAGCCGCGTGGCGGGGATTTGCCGCCCGTCCACGCGGGCCCGCCTGCACGTCCTGCCCGCGGAGACCGACCTGGCCGCCGCCGAGAGCGAACTGGCGAGCCTGCCCGACAAGCAGCAACGCCTCGCCCGGGTGCTGAAGAATCTGGCGAGCGACTACGACGTGATCCTGCTGGACTGCCCGCCGTCGCTGGGCCTGCTCACGATCAACGCGCTGGCGGCCGCCGACGAGGTCCTCATCCCCATGCAGGCTCACTTCCTCGCCCTCCAGGGCGTCGGCAAACTCCTCGAAACCGTCCGCCTCGTAGCGCAGAAACTCAACCCCCGCCTCAAAGTCGCCGGCGTGGTCGTCTGCATGTACGACGCCCAGACCACCCACGCCCAGGAGGTCGTCGAGGACCTCCGCCGGTTCTTCGCCTCCCAGGCCGGGGCGGGCGCGCCGTGGTCGGGCGGCCGCGTCTTTGACCCGCCGATCCGGCGGAACATCAAACTCGCCGAGTGCCCCTCCTTCGGGCAGACCATCTTCGACTACGCCCCCACCGCGCCCGGGGCGGCCGACTACCGCGAACTCGCCAGGCAGTTTGGAGCGGCCAGAACGAACGCGCCCGCGGCCGGGCCAGCCTCACCCACGCCGCAGGCACGAGCGATGGAACGTGCGGAGCCGCCCGTCGTTGAGGTGCCCGCGGTGGCCGTGGCTCAGTCCTGATCGGGTTGCCCGAGCCCCTGGTCGGAGCCGGGCGGTCGAACTCCTCCCGTGCCTCGACGTGCCGACCACCCGCCTCCCGGCGGGGGCTCGGATTCGCGCGGGGCAAGTGCGCAAGCCGCACAGTTTCGAGAGGTGCCCAACCGCTCGCGCGGCCGGTTCCGTTGCCGCGCGCCCGACCGCACGCCCTCTCCAACAATCCCCCGTGAAGGAATCCGACCTCCTCGCCCACATCCAGAAGCGCTCGGCCAACCTGGCCGCCGCCTTCGGCCAGGTTGTCGTCGGCCCGGGTGACGACTGCGCCGTCATCCGCACGCCACGCGGCGACGAGATCCTGCTGACCGTCGACCACCTCGTCGAGGGCCGCCACTTCGAGCCCGGCACGCCCATCGACCTCATCGCACGCAAGGCCGTGGCCCGATCCGTCTCCGACATCGCCGCCATGGGCGGCACGCCGGCGTGGGGGCTGGCCACTGGCTGCCTGCCGCGCGGATACGCGCACGCGGATGAGCTCTTCGAGGCGATGCACAAGTGGGCCAACCACTGGGGGTGCCCGCTGGTCGGGGGGGATATCTCAACCAGCAGTGGGCCGATGGTGCTGACCGTGACAGTGGGTGGAACAATGGTGGATGGAGCGATCGCACGGGCCAGCGAAGAGGAACGCGAGCTCGCGGCCTGGCCGCACGAGTATCCCCGCCTGCCCATCCCCCGCAGTGGCGCCTGTCCCGGCGATGCCCTGCTCACGACCGGTGTGCTGGGGGGTTCGCTCGGCTCGGGCCATCATCTGAGATTTGAGCCGCGAGTTCACGAGGCCAGGCGCCTGCACATGCTGGCGGGCCGCGACCTGCACGCGATGATCGATATCTCCGATGGGCTTGGGCGTGACGGGGCGCGGCTCGCGCGAGCTTCCGGCGTCGTGCTGGAGATCGATGCGTCCCGCCTCCCGCTGCGGGAGGGTGTGGAGTCATGGCGGCACGCGGTGCGTGACGGCGAGGACTACGAGCTGCTGTTCCTCGTGGCCCCAAGCGCCTTGGGCGAAGTTCGTCGTGTTGACGCGACACGGATTGGCACCGCCCGTGCCGCCGCGGTCGGAGAGCAGCCGGGCGCGTGGGTGAACGATCCAGACGGGGGTCGCCATGATGTGGGCAACTGGGGTTGGGACCACGAGTAGGGCGGCTTGACACACGCGAGAACCTGCGCCGGTCGGCTCATCTCACGCGCCGCCCGGCCCAGCGGCAACTGCGGAGGGCTGGACGACCAACCCCGAGGCTTCCGCCGGAGGCTCGGACTCGCCCCGCCACACAAGCCTCCCCAGCCTCCGCGCGTCGTCCAGAATCAGCAGCAGCGCGGGCAGCACGATCAGCGTCAGAAGCGTCCCCGCGATCAGCCCGCCCGCCAGCGTGATCGCCATCGGGATCAGGAACCGCGCCTGGAACGACTGCTCCATGATCAATGGCCCCATCCCGATCACCGTCGTGAACGTCGTCAGCACGATCGCCCGGATCCGCTCCCGCCCCGACTTCATGCACGACCCGAACACCGACATCCCCGCACGCCGGTTGATGTTGTAGAACTCCGTGAACACCACCGCGTCGTTCACCACCACCCCCGCCAGCGCCACCCCGCCGATCAACGAGATGATCGTCAGCTCGAACCCCAGCACCCAGTGGCCCCAGATCATGCCGATGACCGAGAGCGGGACGTTGGTCAGGATCAGCAGCGGCTGCGTGTAACTGCCGAACAGCCACGCCAGGATCACATAGATCATCGCCATCGCCATCAGCATCGCCAGGGGCAAGGACGAGAACGAGTCGGCCATGTCCTTCTGCCGCCCGCGCACCTCGAGCCGCACCCCGGGATGACGCGCCACCGCCGTGTCCAGCGCCGGCTGCAGGTCCGCCACCACCGCCTCCGGACTTGCCACGCTCGAATCCACATCCGCCGTGATCGACACGATTCGCTCGCGATTCAGCCGGCGCACCGACGCGAACGACTCGGCCATCTCGAACTCGACCACCTCCCCCAGCGGAACCGCCACGCCCTCGGGCGTGAACACATGCTGCCGCTCGAGGTCCCCCAGACTCCGTCGCACACCCGCGGGGAACGTCACCCGCACGTCCACGTCCTCGCGCTCACCCGCGAACGTGTACGGCTCCAACCCATACACCATCCCCCGCACCTGCTCCCCCACGCTCGCCTGCGTGAACCCCAACTCGCTCGCGCCCGATCGCAGCGTGAACCGCGCCTCGCGCTGCCCCTGCTCCGCATCATCCGTGATGTCGAACACACCCTCATAGTCCCGCAGCGCGGCCTTGATCTCCACCGCCACCGCCAGCAACTCCTCCGTGTCATCC
>CAZHKB010000172.1:0-6240 GCA_964533405.1 uncultured Phycisphaeraceae bacterium
GCCCCAGCCCAGATCGAGCCAGGAGTCCAGCCATGTCCCCACTTCCGGGATCAGCGGCTGCGTGAACGAGGCCTCGAGTTTGAACCCGTTGGTGTAGTGCCGATCCGAGGAGTCGAACCGCTTGACCAGCGCCCCGTCATTCTCCCAGTACAGCGTGAACGCGCCGAGCTCCAACCCCGGCTCGCGCGTCAGCAGGTCGCTTGCCTCATTGGCGTCCACAACCCGCTCGTCCGGTTGCGGCGCGCCCTCGATCTGCGACCCCAGCGAGACCGGCGTGCGCAAATCGCCCAGAGCCGCGGTGGCCTGCGCGAGCGCCGGCCCGGCCATCATCGCCGTTCGAATCACGCCGCCCCACACCCGCATGCGTCACCCTCTCTCCAGCGCCCGCCGATCGTCGGGAGCACTTTCGAGGCACAGGGTAGCGGCCCGCCGCACGCGATCACCGGAGCGTCGCGGACACCAACCGCTCGACCTCCGCCCGCTGGCTGTCGCCCATCATGCCCGTGTCGCGATAGATGATCCGCCCACGCTGGTCCAGGACGATGAACGTCGGCAGCACCGAGACGTCGTACGCGGCCGCGAACTCCTGACCCCGCGGGATCATCGGGAACGTGTACCGGTGCTCGCGCATGTACGCCTTGGGGTCCCCGGTCTGGTCGGTGTGCACCGCCAGCGTCATGACCCGGGAGTCGCCGGCGAACCGCTCGCTCAACTGCTGGAACGCCGGCGACGACGCCTTGCAAGGCCCGCACCACGTCGCCCAGAAGTCCAGCACCACCACCTTGCCCCGGAAGTCGCCGGAGGTCACGACCTGGTTGTTCGCGTCGAGCCCCACGGCGAGCGTGCCCATGCTGGCCGCGGTGCCGTTCGAGCTGCGGGCGGCGCGCCCCGGCGACGGGCCGGGGGCGCGGGGGGCGGGCGCCGTCGATCCCGCGGCGGCAGCGGTCGATCTTGCGCCGGGGGCCTCAACCACCCTTGTCGTGCCGTATAGCGCGGGCTGCGAACCCGCCCCGAGGGGCTGCTTGCGGGACGAGGAGGTGGTCGTCGAGCACGCCGTCAGGGCGGCGACCGTCAGGCACAACGCGAACGCATAGCTCATGTGGGCAACCTCCGCCGACACCCTGGCGCCCCCGGGGCGGCCCGCCTTGGGCGATCGGCGACACACCATCGGGCCGCGAGGCCCGGCGTGGAGAATGGTCGAAGACCCAAGTGAGAAACGCGCAAGCCTCGCCGACGCCAACTCACCCGCGCGGCTCCGCCTCGACCGGCAGCACCACGACATCATGCGGCTGGATGCTCACCATCACCTTGGGCTGCGCCGTCGAGCCCGCCGGTTGGCCGGGGTGGCGGCCGAGCGGGTTCAGCTCGGCGGCCCGCAGGATGGTTCCGTCGTCCAGGCGCAAGGTGTGCTGGGCGATCTCCCCCAGATAGGTGGTGGATGTGATCTGGGCGGGCATCGAGCCCGGCGCGCCGGCCAGCGCCCCGCCCAGGGCCGAGGACAGGACCGACACGGCCTCAGGACGGACCGAGACGAGCACCTTGCCCGTGTCGGGCTGGCCCTTGCGAGCGTCGGCGCTCAGGGTCATGGTGCCGATCTTGAGTTCGACCGTCGCGCCGGCCGGGCGGGCCTGGGCCTCGAAGATGTTGGTCTCGCCCAGGAACTCGGCGACGAAGCGAGTGGCGGGGCGGCGGTACAGGTCGAGCGGCGCGCCCTGCTGTACGACCTTGCCGGATCGCATGATGGCGACGCGGTCGGCCATCGAGAGGGCTTCCTTCTGGTCGTGCGTGACGTACACGGTGGTCGTGCCCGACTCCTTGCACACGCGCCGGATCTCGCTGCGGAGTTCGAGGCGGAGTTTGGCGTCGAGGTTGGAGAGCGGCTCGTCGAGCAGCAGCACGTCGGGGCGGATCACCAGAGCCCGCGCCAGGGCCACGCGCTGCTGCTGGCCGCCGGAGAGTTGATTCGGGCGGCGCTTGCCGAGCGACGCCATCTGCACCATCTCGAGCGCCTCGCCGACGCGCTTGACCCGGGTGGCCTTGTCCACCTTGCGCACGCCCAGGCCGAACGCGACGTTCTGCTCGACGGTCATGTGCGGCCAGAGTGCGTAGGACTGGAACACCATCCCCGTGTTCCGCTTGTTTGGGGCCAGGTGCGTGATGTCCTTGAACCCGGGCTTGGCCGATGGGGCCGCGGCGTCGCCGGCGGCGGGCTGCGTGGGGGGCGCGCCCGGCGCGAGCAGGATCTGGCCCGCGTCGGGATCGATGAAGCCCGCGATCATGCGCAGCAGCGTGGTCTTTCCGCAGCCGGAAGGACCCAGCAGGAAGAACAGGTCGCCGGGGGCGACTTCGAGCGAGACATCATCGACGGCCCGGGTCGGCGCGCCCGCGCCGGGCGTCGGGAACGCCTTGACCAGGTTTCGGATGGAGATGGCCGTGGGCATGGAGGCAGGAGCGTAGCAGGAAGGTCGGCGTGGTCAGCGTTCGGTGGGCGCGCCCGCGGCGGACCAGGCGTCGTAGCCGCCGGCGAGGTTGGTGACGTTGTAGCCGGCGCGCTGGAGGTAGGAGCACGCGCGACCCGAGCGGCCGCCCGACTTGCAGTTGACCAGGATCCTGCGATTGCTCGGCAGGTCGCCGATCTGGTCGGCCAGGCGGGTGTAGGGCGCGAGGAAGGAGCCGGGCAGGTGGCCCTCGCCGAACTCGCTCTCGTTGCGCACGTCGAGGAGGAAGTACTTCGAGGCGTCAACGTCGGCCCGTGCGCCGGGGGTGTCGATCTCGGGGATCGTCGCGGAGCGGGAGGCCGCGGGGCGGGCGGCGAGCACCTTGTGGAGGTCGGCCTTGTCGAACCAGCCGCGGATGTCATCCAGGCCGATGCGGATGAGGCATCGGATGGCCTCGTCGAGGCCGGCGGGGTCCACGCAGAGGTAGATCGGCTCATCCTCACCGATGAAGGAGCCGGCGGCGGTGGTGAACATGTTGTCCATCGGGGTCCAGAGGGAGCCCGGGATGTGGGCCGCCTGGAACTCCTTCCATGGGCGCATGTCGACGACAGCGACGGCGGAGGCGTCGAGCGTCGAGGCCTCGTCCACGGTGAGGCGCGCGGGGTTGGGGAGGGAGCCCAGGACGGCGGGGCCCATCTTGTTGTCGCGCTTCATGCGGGCGAAGTACATCGGCGGGTCGGGCTGGCCCGTGAGGATGGAGGTGACAAACTCGCCCTCGCCGGCGCGGGCGGCCTTGATGGAGGGGTTGAAGCGGCGCTCGTAGCCGACGGTGGTCTGTGGCACGGCTCCCAGAGCCTTGCCGCAGGCGGAGCCCGCGCCGTGGGCGGGCCAGACCTGGAGGTATTCGGGCAGGGCGTTGAAGCGGGCGACAGACTTGAAGAGGGCGCGGGCCGAGGGTTCCTTGCTGCCCTGCTGGCCAGCGGCGGTTTCGAGCAGGTCGGGTCGTCCGAGGTCGCCGACGAAGACGAAGTCTCCGGTGGCGATGCCCATGGGCTCGGTGGCTCCGGAGCCGTGGTCGGTGACCGTGAAGCAGATGTGCTCTGGGGTGTGGCCCGGGGTGTGGATGGCCTTGAACTCGATGTTGCCGACGTTGAAGGTGGAGCCGTCGCGCAGGAGCGTGTGGGAGTAGGGGCCGCCGGTGGTCTTGTGGTTGAGCCACTGGTACTGCCAGTCGGGGCCACCCTCGGCCGAGAGGTAGAGGTGGGCGCCGGTCTTCTCGGCCAGTTCGCGGGAGCCGGAGAGGAAGTCGGCGTGGATGTGGGTCTCGGTGACGGCGGTGATGCGGACCTTCTCCTTGGCGGCCAGGGCGAGGTAGCGGTCGATGTCGCGCTCGGGATCAATGAGGATGGCCTCGCCGGTCTTCTGGCAGCCGATGAGGTAGGCGGCCTGAGCGAGGCGGTCGTCGTAAATCATGCGGAAGAGCATGGGGAGTTCCTTCGGGTTCGGGGGGAGTTTATGCGGGTGAGAGGGGTGTGCGCGGGCCGGGACGGCGAGCGCGGCGGGCTCTGGTCTGTTGACGAGGCGGGCGGCGCCAGCCCCCGGACTCGGGTCCACGTCGTTGATCGTGCGGGGGCTGGCGCCGCCCGCCTCGTACGAACAGCGTGGCTCGGTTTCCTGGTTGGTTGGGGGGGTTCGTCCGCTCTCCGGGCGGACAAGCCACTGGATGTTGTCCAGGGGCTGAAGCCCCGGGCTCCATTCGAGCGCCCGCTGGGCGAGGACTCCGGCATCGAGACTTCGTAAGAGTTGCGGCGGTCGTCGTTGCACGTTCGCACCGACTGACCCGGCAAGGCCGGGATGAGTCGGTGGCACGGATTGAGGCGTGCTGGCGTGACATTGTGCCGCAACCGCGCAACGATGCAGGTCCGGAGGGGTGGCCTCCGTGGGGGAGAGCGCTGAGGGATGATCGATCCGCGGAATCCTGATTTTGGCTGCACGCCGGCGCACGGGGGACGCGCGGGGTTTGGGTATGCGCCCAGAGGGATGCGCCCAACTGCCCCCTCCGCCGCGTCGCAGAGCGTTGCGGCACCTCCCCCGCACGCGGGGGAGGGATGGAGCCCGAGCGTCTCGATCGTGACGCCTTACTTCAACACCGGGGTGGTGTTCCGGGAGACGGCGGTTTCGATTTTTCGGCAGTCTTTTCAGGACTGGGAGTGGATCATCGTCAATGACGGGTCCACGAATGTGGAGGCGTTGGCGGTCCTGGATGAGTATCGGAATCGCGATCCGCGGGTGCGGGTGCTGGACCTGCCGGAGAACCGGGGGTTGTCGGCGGCGCGGAACGCGGGGTATGCCGCGGCCCGTGCGGACTTGGTGATGCAGATCGATTCGGACGACTTGGCGGAGCCGACGTTTCTGGAGAAGTGCGTGTGGTTCCTGCGGACGAATCCGCAGTGGGGGTTCGTGTGCGGATGGACGGTGGGGTTTGGGGCCGATAACTATCTTTGGGGACGGGGGTTTCACGACCTGGAGAAGTTCCTGCATGAGAATCTGGTGACGCCGACGGCGTTGATTCGCAAGAGCGTGTGGCGGGCCTCGGGCGGGTATGACGAGGCGAACAGGAATGGGCTGGAGGACTGGGATTTCTGGCTGCGATGCGCGGCGGCGGGGCACTGGGGGACGTGCATTCCGGAGTTTCTCGATTGGTATCGGCGGCGGGCCAATCACACGAGTTCGTGGGGCAACTGGGACCGCGGGCCGAACCAGGAGCGGTTCAGCGCGGAACTGCGTGAGAAGTACGCGGGGTTGTACGCGACGGGGTTGCCCAGGCCCAAGATCGCGTGGCCCTTGGCGATGGCGGGGTTGCCGGCGGAATCGCCAGTGGTGAATCCGCTGGCGAAGGCGAGGCCGCGGCTCTTGATGATCGTGCCATGGCTGCGGTTTGGGGGTGCGGACAAGTTCAATCTGGACTTGATTGAGCAGGTGACGCAGCGCGGGTGGGAAGTGACGGTGGTGGCGACGCTGGAGGGGGATCAGTCGTGGCAGTCGCAGTACACGCGGCTGACGCCGGACGTGTTCGTGCTGGAGAAGTTTTTGAGGCCGGCGGAGCGGGTGTCGTTTTTGAGGTATGTGATCGAGAGCCGTGGGGCGGACGTGGTGATGGTGAGCAACAGCGAGCTTGGGTATCAGGTGCTGCCGTATCTGCGGTCGTGCTGCCCGGAGGCGGCGTATGTGGACGTGACGCACATCGAGGAGGAGGGTTGGAAGTCTGGGGGGTATCCGCGGTATGGGGTAGCGTCGCAGGACCAGCTCGAGATGAACATCGTGGTGTCGGAGCATCTGAAGCGGTGGATGGTGGCGCGGGGGGCTGAGGGCGAGCGGGTTGAGGTGTGCCACATCAATGTGGACCCGGCGGTGTGGAGGCCAGATGCGGCGGAGCGGTCGCGGGTGCGGGGGGAGCTTGGGATCGCGGACGATGCGACGGTGTTGCTGTATCCGGCGCGGCTGACGGCGCAGAAGCAGCCGCGGGTGTTTGCGGAGACGCTGAGACTGCTGGCGGAGCGGGCGGGAGCGGACTTTGTGGCGATTGTCGCGGGCGATGGCGAGGATCGGGCGTGGCTGGAGGCGTTCCTGGCGGAGCGCGGGCTGACGAATCGCGTGAGGCTGTTGGGGGCACAGGTGCCGGAGAAGATGCCGGGGTTGTTCCGGGCGTCGGACATCCTGTTTTTGCCGAGCAAGTGGGAGGGGATCGCGCTGTCGATGTTTGAGGCGATGGCGGCGGGGCTGTGCGTGGTGGGGGCGGATG
>CAZHKB010000173.1:0-6209 GCA_964533405.1 uncultured Phycisphaeraceae bacterium
AACTCCAGAGTATCGACGTCTTTGCGCGATCCCCAGAACGCGATCACGGCCCCGATCGGCGGCGCGGTGCGTTCCATGAACTCGCGCGAAAGCCGCAGCCGTTCCGCATCGGAATTACCGCTGGGCTGCGACTGAGTGGCTCCGCCGCCGGTCGGCTGTAGCGCCGCTCCGATGCAAGCGCCGCCGGCCCCCACAATCAGTACGGTGGCGGCGATGCGAGCGCGGACGCTGGAGAGTGTGCGTGTCATGAAGGGCCTTTCTTCCGTGTGGGATTGCCCGCCGCGCTCTGCCTCGCCCCCCAAGGGAGGAGGCACCCAGGGTGTGCAGAGGCAGAGCGGCGGCGGGGTGGCCCCACACCCACTCATGCGGCGGGAGCGGGCGGCGGCGACACGCGGCAAAAGAAAAACTTGAAGCGAGCTTGAGGCCGGATCGCGGGGCTGCCAAGCCGAGCGGTAGGGGGGCGCCCCGTTGGGGATCGAACTCCTGAGTTACGGGAGCTCTGGCTCATGCCGCTCTGCAGACGGACGCCGCAGCGCCGGCACCCAGGCAACCTGTGCCAACCGTTCCCCGAACTGTCGCGCACATGGCCCGTCCCGGCGACGGCGGGGGGGGCGAGGTCCGCGGCGTAACGCTGGCCGGGAACAGGGAGGAGGCCGAGGCCGCGACCGCGAGCCTGCGGGCCCTGCGCGAGGCCCTCGAAACGAGTCCGCCCTCCGGCGGGCGCGTGGCGGAGGCGACGCTCGCGGCCGCCCGGGCTGCGGCGGTGCCGGACGCGCTGACGGCCCTGCTCGATGGCGCCCAGTCCGTGATCGCCGTGACCGACGGCCCGCTGGCCGGGATCCCGATCGAGCTGCTGCTGCCCGGGATTCAGGTGGTGTACACCCCCAGCGCGACCATCGCCCTGCGCCCGCGCGTGAGCCAGACGGGCGCTACCACCCTGGCCGCGCTCGGCGGCGTGGTGGTGGGCGACCCGGTCTTCAGCCGGGGCGGCCCGGAGTCCGACGACTTGGAGGCGCCCCACACGGGGATCCTGCTGGCGATGGTGGCCGAGGGCTCCAACGCCGAGCAGGCGGGGCTCCGCCGCGGCGATGTCCTGCTTGCGTACGGAGAACATTCGCTGGCGTCGCCCGCCGATCTGGCCCCCGCGATCGGCGCGACCGCCGAAGCGCTCACCACGCGCGGCGTCACGGACGAGCGCCCCGTCATCGCCCGTGTCTGGCGTGACGGTGAAGAGATCGAGGTGACCCTCGCCCTGGGCCGCATGGGTGTGCAGTCGGATCAGCGTCCGCCGGCCGACGCCCTGCGGTCCATGCGCTTCATGGAGCAGCCCGCCGACCGCATGGCCGCCGACGCCGCGGCGCTGGAGCAGGTCCGCTTCTACGGGACCGAGTTGTCGCCCCTGCCCGCGACGCGTCTGGAGGCGTCGGCGGTGGCGGCGATGCTGGGCGATGACGCCATCCTGCTGCTGGGCGAGGAGGCGACGGCGCCCGCCGTGCGTCGGGCGGTCGAGACCTCGACCCCGCGTGTCATCCACATGGCGACCCACGGCCTGCTGGGCAACGACCGCGACCCGCTGCTGGCGAGCCTGGCGCTGAACACCCCAAAGGAGCCCACGCCCGATGACATCGGCTTCCTCACCTTGGGCGACATCCTTGAGCACTGGGGCGGCCAGCTGCGAGGCGTCGAGCTCGTCACGCTGAGCGCGTGCGACACCGGGCGCGGCGTCCAGCAGGGCGACACGTCCATGGCCCTGCCCCTGGGCCTGCTGGTCGGCGGTGCCGACAGCGTGCTGGCGAGCCTGTGGAAGGTGCACGATCGCGCGACGAGCCTTCTCATGGCCCGCTTCTACGCCAACTGGCTGGGCAAGACGCAGGGCACGCGCGAGATCGACGGAGCGACCTGCGACCCCGGCACGCCCATGCCCAAGCTCGCGGCCCTGCGCGAGGCCCAGGCCTGGCTGCGCACGCTCACCGCCGACGACCTCGACCGGCTGCGGGACGCCTCGGGCCAGACCATCGCGCAGAGCGTCTCACTCGGCCCCGAGCTACGCCCCGGGACGTTCGTCGCCGCGGCCCCGAGCCACCGCCCCTACGAGCATCCGTACTTCTGGGCCGCATTCGTGCTGTACGGAGACCCAGAGTGAACGACGCCGACGACCGGCCTTGGAAAGCCGAAGACCTGCTTGGCGCCGTGGTGCCGGGCAATGGCGCGCGGACAGCCGCGCGCGTGGCTCGGTACTTCGACCTCCTGGAGGCGGACCCGCCGCCCGCCGCGTTGCCAGCGGGCGGCGCGATCAAGCCCGCACAGGCCGACCGCGCGGCGCATCCGCATCAAGAACTTCCCACCGAACCACCGGTCATGGTCCCCAATCACACCCTGATCCGCTGCCTGGGCGTCGGAGGGTTCGGGCAGGTCTGGCTGGCGAAGCACGCGCTCACGGAGCATTACCGCGCGTGCAAACTCATCCCAGCGAACAAGGCGATCGAGCTCGAGGGTCTCCGCCGGCTCAAGCAGCGGGTGCCCGGTCATCCCGGCCTGTTCCCCATCGAGGATGTCGGCGTCGCCGATGACTGGCTGTACTGCCTGATGCCGCTGGCCGATGCTGCCACAACCGACCAGGCCGTGCTCGAGCACGGCGGGTATCAGCCCCTGACGCTTGATCTGCACCTCAATCGTCACGGCCGCAGATCGACATCCGAGGCCGCCGCAGTCGGCGTGCAACTCGCCGAGGCGATCCGGCACCTGCACGCGCACGGCGTCACCCACGGCGACATCAAGCCCGCCAACATCATGCGTCTGAACGGCGCGTGGACCCTGGCCGACTACGGACTGGCGCGAGATCTCTCCGCGCCAGCCGGCGAAGGCCATACGCCGGGCTACTCGCCGCCCGAGGGGCCGGGTTCGACCAGGGCCGACCAGTACGCCCTCGGTGTGGTCCTGATGGAACTCCTGACCTGCTGGACCGCGGGGATGCTCAAGGACTTCCGCGAGGCGCCGATCGGGGGATTCAATCTCGACCACGAGGGCCCACGCCTGGCCGAAGTCATCAGGCGCGCGACGCAGCCCGAACCAGACAATCGCTTCGGCTCGATGGATGAGTTTGTCGATGCGCTGCGGGCGATCGTCTCGTCAACCCAAGCGGGCACTGGTCCCAAGGGTGTCCGTTGGCTCTGGCCCGCCGCCTTGGTCGTGATCATCCTCCTGATCGGTGTTGGGGCTGTACTCCTGAGGCCGCAGGGCCCCCCGCTGACGTCGCCGGTCAAGACCCCCGCCCTCGCCGCGTTCGATGTCGAGTCCTTCGAGGTCCGCCACTACCGCTACGACCCGGACACCGACACAAGCACCGCTACTGGTGCCAGCAGCGCCGACAACCCTGCCGCCCGTGCAACCGATGATGTCACCGTCCACGCCCGATTCTCCCAGCCGGCGTACTTCTACCTGCTCTCCCTGGACACCGACGGGCGCGTCTGCCCCCGGATGCCCGCAAGCCCGACCGACCCGCCGGTCCTCGCGGCCTCGATCGACTATCCCTGCGACCCCGTCGCCGATCCCAACGGCAACATCTTCTACAACCTCAACACCGGTCCAGGCACCCAGGGTTTCATGCTCCTCGCCTCCGCCGAGCCGCTCCCCGCCTGGTCCGACTGGATCGCCGCCCACGGCGAGCCCACCTGGTCACGCGAGAGCCTGCCTCCGGGCGCCGTTGTGCTCTTCGACGGCCGCGAGATCCGCACGCTCTACACCACCCGCGACCTGCTCCCCCGCCGCGGCCGGCTGGTCCTCGACCCCATCGACTGGGCCAAGGCCCAAGAGGGCATCGCATTACGGTTCATCGCCTTCCCCGTCCTGCCTCAGGAGGAGAACTGATCATGCCAAGCACCATCCGCGCCGCCCTCGTCGCCGTGCTGCTCCACGCTGCATCCGCGGGCGAACTGGCCACCGGCGCCGTTGACGCTGGCCATCTCACGGCGCGCGCTTCGCGCTTCGGTTGCTGTCGTCTTGCCGGGTAGTCTCGAGGTGAAGGAGCCGTCGTTCCCATCGCGCCTCGGTTGCTCCATGCCGTGCAATTCCAGCACGCGGTGTTGGGCGCTCTTCCCTCGATGTTGTAGATTCAGTCGAGCTGCGCTCGCCCTCGGACAGGAACGCCTGTGTGAGGGCGCGGCCATTCTGCACCCCGATGGTGCCCGAGCTTGGACTTGAACCAATCAGCCATTCTGAGGACGACGGCGATCTCTGAGTGCGAGCACGGAGCCTCGTCATGGCTGCCCCGCCGACCATTGCGGGCGATTGGCCAGTGGCGATGATGGCCCGCGCGACCTCCGCTGGTCGGCTGACTCTTGTCCGTGGCGGGGGTTGACTCGCCAGGCACGCGAATCGGTGTGCCGCTCGCCCCTGGCATTTGGCCGGAGATGACGTTGTCAGGCCGGCTGGCGGGTTGGCGGAATCGAACAGAGAGGTAATTCCAAGTGCGTTGAAGCCGACGTCATTTGGCACGCCGTACCGGCGGTCGCGTCCGGGGTCCCCCAGACTGCCAGACGGAAGAAAAAATCCCACTTGCAGCCGAAGTTGATACACTCGGCCTCCATATGGGCTCAATCACTCTCGAGGTCAATAGCGGCCAGTTGTCCCAGGCCACGTACCTGCAGCTCCGGGGGCGGGCGCTGGCCCACGTCGCCCGGGACCCGGGTGCTCGCGGGCTCGACCTGAGGGACGTCGTGCAGGACGCCTGGCTCAAGTTGCAGAGTACGAAGCAATGGGACAGCCGCGCTCACTTCTTCGGTGCCGCGTCGCGGGCGGTGCGCCAGATCCTGGTGGACGCGGCCCGGCGGCGGGTTCGTGACCGTCGGGCCATGCAGGCACTGGGCGCTAAATCCATGTGGTCCGAGCCTGCCGCCGGCGTTGCCGAGCCGCTGAACACGATGACCGCCGAGCGCATCGTGATTCTCGACGAGCTGGTACGTGAGCTGGGAGCGATCGACGAGCGCTGGGGGGCCGTGGCTCAGATGAGAGTCTTCGGCAATGTCTCGAACGAGGACATCGCCCGCGAACTGGGGGTTGATGCTCGCACGATCCAGCGGGATTACCGGCACGCGAAGAGGTGGATCGGCGACCGGCTGGCCGGAATCCCGTGCCAATCGCGGCGTCGCATGTCGGGAGCGGGCGACATGGACGCATGAACACCGGGTACGATGCAGTCCAAACCGCACATGCAGGCGGAACACGCTCGGCGCGAGCACCGGCTCCGCGACGTCTTTGACCGCGCCATGGACATGCGGGCCGACGACCGCACCGTGTTTGTGCGGCAGGCGCTGGCCGATGATGCCGAGGGGATGTCCAGGATTCTTCGTTGGATCACCGACGACGAGGCCGACGACGAGGCCAGCGACGCGGCCTTGGCGGCCGTGTTTGACCTTGCAGCCATCGATTCAGCCTGCGCCGGCGCGGCGGACTCGCCCCAACTCCCCGGGCGGCGTCTGTTAGCCGATGGCGACGAGTTCAAGGCATGGACCATCGTCCGTCTCCTTGGCAAGTCTCGGGCGTCCGAGGTCTACGAGGGGGTCGGCGGCGACGGCGGCCGCGTGGCCATCAAGTTCGTGCTTGCTGCGCGGTGGAGCGACGACGCGATGCGCCGTGCCCGCCTGGCGGCATACATCCTCTCGATGGTGGACCACCCGGGGGTGGTCGGGCACCTTGACGACGGCGTGGTCACCGACGGGCCGGCCGCGGGCCTCCCCTATTTGGTGACTGCGCTGGCCGAGGGCCAGCACGCCGACGCCTGGGCGCAGCAGGCGACGGCGACCACGCCCCAGATCGTCGAGATGATCGCCCGCGCGGCCGACGGGGTGTACCAGGCGAACCTTCGCGGCGCGGTCCACCGCGACCTCAAGCCCTCGAACATCATCGTCAGGGGCCCCGCGCACGACCCTTCGGTCGTGGTGATCGACTTCGGCGTGGCCAGCCTGGTGTACGCGGAGTCGCGGCCGCGCGACAGCCTCATCTCCCTGCAATCGACGATCGTCGGCACCATCGACTACATGGCACCCGAGCAGTTCCTGCCGTCTACCCACCCGCCCGACATGCGGTGCGACGTGTACGCGCTCGCGGCCGTCGGCTACACGCTCATCGCCGGGCGACCTCCCCACATAGCCGCGGGGCTAGGCATCGTGGAGGCGGCGCGGCTCAAGGAACAGCCCCCGCCACGGCTGGCG
>CAZHKB010000174.1:0-6180 GCA_964533405.1 uncultured Phycisphaeraceae bacterium
CTCTCCCCGCGCGCGTCACCGCTCCCCTCCCCGCCATCGAGGCCGCCCTCGACAACTTCATCACACATGCCCCGCTCTCCCCCAACCTGCGCGACGCCGTCCGCTACGCCCTGCTCGGCGGCGGCAAGCGCCTCCGCCCGCTGCTCGCCTGGCACGCCGCCGCCGCCGTGGGCGCGCCCGACCCCGCCGTCAGCCTGCCCGCCGCCGTCGCCGTCGAGCTCATCCACGCCTTCAGCCTCGTCCATGACGATCTGCCCGCCATGGACGACGACGACCTCCGCCGCGGCAAGCCCACGCTCCACATCCACGCCGGCGAGGCCATGGCCATCCTCGCAGGTGATGCCATGACCATCCTCGCCTTTCAATCTCTGGACTCGGTCGCCAACCCCAGCCTCCGGGCCGCCCTCTCTCGCGAACTCTCCGCCGGCACGCTGGCCATGATCGTCGGCCAGGTCTACGACACCCTCGCCGGCCTGCCCCCCGCCCTCTCGCCCGCCGACCGCGTCGCGCTCATCCATTGCCACAAAACCGGCGCCCTCATCCGCGCCGCCTGCCGGATGGGCGCGATGCTGGGCGGCGCGACCGACGACGCCCTCGCCCGCATCACCGCCTACGCCGACGCCGGCGGCCTCATGTTTCAGATCGTCGACGACATCCTCGACGTCACCCAGCCCGCCCACGCGCTGGGCAAGCGCACCGGCAAGGACGCCCAGGCCGGCAAGGCCACCTTCCCCGCCATCCTGGGCCTCGACGAATCCCGCGCCGTCGTCGACGCGCAGCGCACGGTCGCCATTGACGCCCTGACTTCTCTGGGCCGGCCCGCCGCACCCCTCATCGACCTGGCAGGCTACATGGCCGTCCGAACAACGTAGCCGACCGAACTCACAACATTACAACCACTTGAAACGCCTGAACAGCCACACCTCGATCGCCACCACCACCAGCAGCGCCGCCAGAATCACATAAAACCCCATCGGGTGCTCCGCCGCCGGCAACCCCTTCAGGTTCATCCCCAGCATCCCCGTCACGAAGTTCAGTGGCAGGAACAGCACCGTGCACATCGACATGATGTAGACCGCCTTGCTCAGACGCTCGTTGTTCCGGACCCCCAGCTCCTCCTGGATCACCATCGCCCGCTCGCGCACGGCGTCCAGGTCCTCGATGTACCGCTGCAGCAGGTTCGTCGACTCGGCCATCCGCGCCCGGTCGTTCTCCTCCAGCCACGTCACCTCGGCCGCCAACAGCGCGTCCATCGCCTCGCGCTGCGGCGCGATGTACCGCTTCAGCACGATCGCCGTACGCCGGATGTTGGCCACCTGCCCACGCTCCGGGTCGGGCGTGGGCCCGACCATCTGATCCTCAAGATCATCGCACTGGTCCCGCAAGTCATTGATCACCGGCACCAGCCGACCGATGATCCGGCACGCCAGCGACGCCACCAGTTCGCCCACACGCCGCGGCCCCTTGCCATGCAGCAAAAGATCCCGCACCTCCGCAACGGCCTTCACATAGTACGTCCGCACCGAGATCACCCCGCCCGGCCCGATCCACAGGCGGATCGAGACCATGTCCTCAGGGTCCGCCCCGGGGTTCAGGTTCACCGCCCGTAAAATGAGCAGCATCCGATCCTCGTCGATCAGGCACCGCGGCCTGGTCTCCTCCGCCAGAATCGCCTCCGCGATGATCGGATCAACCCCCGCCTGCTTGCCCACGAACTCCTGCGCCCGCTCGTGCCGCCGATCGAGATCGAGCCACACCAGGCCCACGTCGGTCCGCCACGAATCGGGATTGGCTCCGTCGACTTCGACAGCCGAGCCGCGGCCATCAAGGCGCAGAATGTGGTTGGCCCCGCTGATATCCGCGAGCGTGCGCTCGTGCTTCAAGGCCTCGGCGGTGGGGGGGGTGAGAAGGCTGCTCATACAGAGACGCAAGGGTAAGGCCGCCGCGCTCCCTGGAAAAGGGGGGTCGATCGGGGCCGCAGCGGTGGCTGGGCGTCGGTTGCCGCAGGTCGTTTGCCGCCCCTCGGCCTTCAGAATCCACAAGTCCGTGGCGGCGTGGGGCGATGTTGCCACAACATTGTGGGAACGGACGACCTGATTAGGTGGTGCTTTCAAAAACAGCGCATACTTAGAAAAACCCCTTGCGTTCAAGGGGTGGTTGTGTCATTGTGTCGGCATCGTCCGAGAATGGAGTGATCCATGCGTTGCAGGGGCGATTTCTCAAACCGGTTCAAACACGAGGCTGCAGGCCTTCTTGCCGCGGGGGCGGTCGCCGTAGCCGCCCTGCCCGCCGCGGGGCAGGCGTTCCAGCAGTACGGTCTCAACTTCGTCACGGTGGGCGATCCGGGAAACCGGGCGGCGACGGCGCAGGAGGCTCCGCTCTGGCCGACGTTCGCCGAGCCGCTGGGGGCTGTCGATCACACGATCGGCATCATGCGGACTAACGTGACGAACAACGAGTGGATCGACTTCGTCCGCGCGTACGCACCCTACTACCCAGATGGCCCCGGCAACAGCGACCTGACCGGCGAGGGCGTCAAGTACACGGGCATGGTTGGTGGGCTCCCGCAGTATGAAGTCCGCACCGGGCACGGGCGGGCCTCGGCCGACATGACCTGGCGCATCGCGGCGCGATTTGCAAACTGGCTGCACAACGACAAGCAGAGCATCGCGACCGCGTTTGAGGATGGTGCATACGACACCAGCACGTTCGGCGAAACGGTCGTCGGCGGCTTTACGGTCCTCACAGATCAGGTCACCCACCATCCGGACGGCAAGTTCTGGATCCCGACCGTCCACGAGTACACCAAGGCCGGGCACTGGGACCCCAACAAGAACGGCCCCGGGCAGGGCGGCTACTGGCTCATGCCCGACGGCGGCGATGAGAACCTGATCGCGGGCCCGCCGGGAATCGGCGAGTGCGCGGGCGACTGGTGGACGGGGTTCTTTATTGATGTCGAGCTGTACCCCGACACCCCGAGCCCCTGGGGTGTGCTGGACATCTCATCGACGTACTGGCAGCACACGGAAGGGTACATCCATCCCGCGACCGGCACCCGCCGACTCACGGCAGGATCCAGCCCGTCAAGTGGCTACTGGGTAGACGACCGGTTGGACAACTTCGCAACCGCTCTTCCTCACGCAAACTTCGCAATCCGTCTCGCATCGGCGGTTCCGAGTCCCGCCAGTGTGGTTGGACTTGGCCTCGCCGTCACACTCCTTTGGAAAAGGAGACGCGCATCATGGGACGGCACAGGAGTCGGAACGTTCTCGCCCTGATCGCCGCCGTGGGCCTCGCCGCCCCTGCCCTCGCCCACCCGTTCACGCTCAATGTGACCAGCGGGTCGGCAAGCATTACCTCCGCGTCGAGTTCCAGCCCGTGGGTCATCCACATCTCGGTCACGGCTGGTTGGCCCGCCGTGTTCACGCTCACCACCAGCGACGCGAACACGGTGCTTGAGTCGGTGACGGTGGAATGCGACGCCGATGCTCGCATGACGATCAACGAGTCGAGCACGGGTACGTTCGCGATGATCGGGGACGTGCTGGAGGCCTCGTCGTCCAGCCCTGAGTCGTTCGACATCGACACGATCGACATCTCAGGCACGCTTGGCTCTGAGGTGGCCAACGAGTTTACGGTCGCTGCTGAGAGTATCCAGCAGCTTCGGATCGGCGGCGACCTCACTGCCGAGATTATCGCCGGTCCCCGCGCCAGCCTCGCTGACTCGGACATCGAACTCATCGACGTCGGAGGCACGCTCCTCGGCAATATTTCCGCGGAGTACGGCACCATCGAGGTCATCGACGTCGCCGGCGACATCGGCGTCCCCAGCAGCACCGGCCCCTACATCAACGCCGACGGCATCGAGAGCCTCATCGCCGACTCCATCACGTCCTTCATCGACGTGCAGGGGCCGCTCAACCGCATGGAGACCCGCTCGGGCGAGTTCTACGGCGGCCTGCTGGCCCTGTCCGTTGAAGAGAACGTCAACGTCGCCGACCCCGGCATCTTCATCGACGGCCCGTGGGCCGGCGAGCTCTTCGTCGGACCGCTGACCGTTCCGATCGAGATCACCGGCGACTTCTCCGGTGAACTCTTCGTCAACGGGGACATGGACATCGGCTCCTCCACACGCGGCGACATCACCGTCCACGGGAACTACGTCTGCACCGGCTCGCTCAACCATGTGGTCGGCGGCATTGCCACCCGCTTCACCGTCGGCGGCACGTTTGACGGCAACCGCCTCGCCGTCGGTGCGCTGAACGTCTCCGGCACGCCGGGCCAGATCATCATCAACGCCAACGATGATTCCGAGGTGTGGGATGCCGACGTGCGCGTCAACGGCACCGACCTCTCGCCCAAGCCCTTCTATGCCAACACCGGCCTGGTCGGCGGCGTGGGCGAGGTCCCGTTCGCCGCGCACGACGACGACTGCATCCCGCCGAACGGCGGCACCGCAGTGTCAGGTGCATTCTCCGTGACCCTCCGCTTCTATGGCCCGGTCACCTGGGACGCCGGGTTCCCCTTCATCATCGAATACTGGAACGGTTCCTCGTGGGTCAACGACAACTCGTTCTGGATGGTCAACTTCGGCGAGGGCACCCGCACCATCACCCTGCTGTACGTTGATGAGAACGATCCGTCCATCATCCCCGGCGGGCGCGACTACCGCATCACCCCGGTCACCACCGGCACCAACAAGCTGCTGTGCGATAAGCTGCTTACCGTGAGCGACGTGCTGGTCGACTTCTTCACCTACGAGTTCTCGTCGATCTGACCTCTTCGCCCGATCGGGCGTTCCCTTGTGATCTCCAAGAGACCATGCCGAGCCGAGGGCACGTCGCCTCGGCTCGTGCCATACACCCTACCCTCCCCCCATGGCCTACACCGTTCTCGCACGCCGGTACCGCTCGCAAGCCTTTGACGAGGTTGTCGGCCAGGAGCCGATCGCACGCACGCTGCGGGCCGCGATCGATACCGACCGGCTGGCGCACGCCTACCTCTTCTGCGGCACGCGGGGGGTGGGCAAGACGTCGATGGCCCGCATCTTCGCCAAGGCCATCAACGGCGGAACCCCCGAGGTGGACAAGGCCATCATGGCCGGGCAGGACACCGACACCATCGAGATTGACGCCGCCTCCAACAACTCCGTCGAAAACTCCCGCGACCTCATCGCCAACTCCATCTATCGCCCCATGCGCGGCAAGAAGAAGATCTACCTCATCGACGAGGTCCACATGCTCACCCCCAACGCGTTCAACGCGCTGCTCAAGACCATGGAGGAGCCCCCCGAGCACGTCATGTTCATCCTCTGCACCACCGACCCGCAGAAGGTGCCCGCGACCATCCAGTCCCGCTGCCAGCGCTTCGACTTCCGCAACATCCCGACCAGCCAGATCGCGGCCCACCTGAAGGCGGTGGTCCAGACCGAGAAGCAGAAGGCCGAGCCGGAACTGCTGCACGCGATCGCGCGCCTGGGCAACGGCTCGATGCGCGACGCCCTGTCGCTGATGGACCGCGTGCTGGCCACCGGCGAGAAGAAACTCACGCTCGCCCTGCTCGAGGACCTGCTGGGCCTGCCCGACCGCGACCTGCTGTCGCGCCTGATCGACTCGCTGGCGGACGGCGACGCCAAGGCCGCGCTTGAATCCGCCGATGCCCTCCTCTCCAAGGGCACCTCGATCGACACCGTCATCGAGACCCTCCTCGACCGCTTCCGCGACCTGATGGTCCTCTGCGCCTGCGGCCCCGACACGGCCCTGGTCGATCTCTCCGACGTGTCCCGCGAGGAGGAGACGAAGCGTGCGACCCGCTTCGATGCCGCTGGCCTGGTCCACATGATCGCGCTGGCCGAGAACGTGCAGCGAGCCAGCAAGTCGTCCTCGACCCCCCGCGCCCTGCTCGACGCCCTGCTGGTGCGCCTGGCGATGACCGAGAAGCTCGCGGACATCACGGCGTTCATCGCGGGTGCCGCGGGGAGCGCGGGTGGCATGCTTGCAGCTCCGGGCAAGCGTGCTTCCTCGGAGCCCGCCTCAAAAAAACGCTAAGGGAGCCGGGTGCCGTGGCCGCTGCGTTGGGCGGCCACGTTCCGGACTCCCCAGATTCGAACCTCACTGCCTCGACGGGTGGCATGGTTGCCTCTCTGAGCAGCCATGCCGATCAACCCGCACCGCCACCCGC
>CAZHKB010000175.1:0-6149 GCA_964533405.1 uncultured Phycisphaeraceae bacterium
CCCGCGCACTGCTCGCGGCACACGCCCGCCGTCGCCCGCACCGCGCTGCCCCCCATCCGATACAACTCGGGCGCGGAAATGATTAGTTCCCGGAACCCCGCCCGCCGCGCATCCTCGATGCTCGCGCCCCACACCACCTCATCCAACCCCGACCAGTGGATGGCCGCGGCACACATGGGGCAGGGTTCGCAGGTGGTGTACATGACGCAGCCGGCGAGGCTGATGGTTGCGGCGGCCTTGGCGGCGTGGCGGATGCACACGACCTCGGCGTGGGCGGTGGGGTCGGTCCACGCCCAGACGTGGTTGTGACCACGGGCCAGGATGTGGTTGTTGCGGACGATGACGGCGCCGAAGGGAGACTGGCCAGCCTCGATCGCGGCCCGGGCCTGGGCGATGGCTTCGAGCATGAAAGGGGAGTCGGGCATCGCGGAAGGATACCGCCCCGGGCGTCACCGCCAACCTATCACGCGGGTGTCGCGCCTTGCGCTTTCTCCCTCGCCCTTTCCGTCCGCCGCTTCACCATCCCGCTGTGCCACAGGTTCAACGCCTCCACCAGGACGCTGAACGCCATGGCCGCGTAGATGTAGCCCTTCGGGACGTGGTGTCCCATCCCATCGGCGACCAGCATCACCCCGATCAGCAGCAGGAACGACAGCGCCAGCATCTTGGTCGTCGGGTGCTTCTTGACGAAGTTGGCGATCGGGTTGGCCGCGACCAGCATCACGACCACCGAGCCCACGATCGCGATCACCATCGTCCAGATCCGCCCCTCGGCCATGCCCACCGCCGTGATCACGGAGTCCAGGCTGAACACCAGGTCCAGGATCATGATCTGGGCGATCGCCGACGCGAAGCTCATCGGGGCCTTTTTGTGCATCTCCCCCTCGGGGTCGTCCTCCAGTTTGTGGTGGATCTCCTTGGTCGCCTTATAGATCAGGAAGATGCCGCCGAACAGCAGCACCAGGTCCTTGCCGGTCACCCCGTGCCCCCACACTCTGAACAGCTCGTTGCGCAGCGTCATGATCCAGGTCACCGAGAACAGCAGGATCAGCCGCATCACCATGGCCGCCAGAATGCCCGTCCGCCTGGCCTTCTCCTGCTGCTCGGCCGGCAGCTTCTCGGTCAGCACCGAGATGAAGATGATGTTGTCGATCCCCAGCACGATCTCCATGACCAGCAGCGTGCCCAGCGCCGCCAGCCCCGCAGCCGTGAACACCTCCGCGATTGACCAGTTGATCGCCGGCGCCTCGGTCGGCCCTTGGGCCGCGTTGATCGCCTGGTGCGCCGCCTCCCCAACGCGGGCAGCAGCCTCTTGAATGGGAGCCGCCACCCCCGGGTCCACCGGCGGCACGGCCATCACCAGTTGCACGAGATCAAGCGCGGCCTGCAGCATTGGGCGTCTCCAAATCGAGGCGCGGACAAGGGGGGACATGGTAGCGGATCGCCGCGATGGACCCCCGGTCGTAGCCCGGATCGGAGCCGCCGCCGGGAGGCAGGTGGTCCTCCGCGTCTGGCGCCTCGTCGTGCGGCGGCCTCCGAGGCACTCGGCGGCTTCACCCTCGACGCGGGACGGAGGTCACCAGAGTTCAAGGGCCACCTGGGCCACACGCTCCGCGCCGTTGGCCGGGCCCAGCGACGCCAGCCCGGCCTTGAGTTTCGCGCGGGCCGATTCCGATCCCAGCAAGTCTGCCAGTGCGGTCCCGGCCTCCTGGAGATTGGCCTCAGGCTCGATCATGTCGTGGACAAGCACACCCGCGCCGCGCTCCACCAACGGCATGGCGTTGGCGCGCTGGTGCGCATCCTTGTGGTACGGATACGGCATAAAGATGCAGGGTGTGCGGGTGGCCCATGCCTCGCCGATGTTGCCCGCCCCGGCCCGGCACACGCACAGATCGGCCGCGCCCCAGGCCCGCCCCATGTCGGTCAGGAACGGGAGCACGACCGC
Source organism: uncultured Phycisphaeraceae bacterium (assembly GCA_964533405.1). Lineage (GTDB taxonomy): Bacteria > Planctomycetota > Phycisphaerae > Phycisphaerales > UBA1924 > JACKHA01. The sequence goes on from CAZHKB010000175.1 coordinate 1,946, forward strand.
GGGAACGCGGGCCTGGCGGTAGGCGGCAGCCACATCCGTCGCGTCGCGGTCGTCGGGCTTGCCGCCGGTCTGGTGCAGGACCTGCCAGCCCGTTATCGCGGGCGCCGAGGCTCTCACGAACGCGGCGAGGAAACGGTTGATGGACGCCGCGCCCTGGCTGCCGCCGGTGACGAGCAGGGTTGGCATGTCGGGGTCGAGCCCGAGCGCGCGACGGCAGGCGGCCGGCGATTCGGTCGTCAGCGCGGCCTGGCGGACGATGGGCGGGATGCGATCCCAACCCGTTTGCGCGACCGGCGCCGTCGTCAGGATTCGCGTCGCATGCCGCGCGATCCATCGGTTCGCCTTGCCCGGCACCGCGTCGAGGTTGAGCATGAGGATCGGGCACTTCTCGACTCGGGCGGCCTGCACCAGCGGAGCGGCGACGAAGCCGCCGGAGGCGATGAGGGTGACGTGCTGCCCGGCTTTGCGCCCGGCGCCGATGGCCTCACGCCCCAGTCGCACGGAAGGCGCCCAGCCGCCCAGGAAGCGGAGCAGGGCGCGCGGGCGGATGGATGGGGGTGAGGCTGGCGCAGGGGTGAAGTTGACGCCCTCGCGGGCGAGGATGGTGGTGTCGATGGGGCGGGTGCTGCACAGGAAGCGGAAGTGGGCCTGATCGCCCAGGCGGGCGCGGAGCTTCTGGGCGACCGCGAGGGTGGGGAAGATGTGGCCGCCCGTGCCGCCGCCGACAAAGAGGAACAGGCGCGGGGTGGTCGCGCCAGGTCGGGATGGTGATGGAGGGGAAGGCATGAGGCGTCAGGCGGACGGGGAGCACCGATCGTGCAGAGCCACGATCCGTGGCACGGGATCAGGCGGGGAGGGCGATAGGTTGGGGCTGCGGTTCCTGGGCGGATTCGACGGCCTGGTGGTGGTCCATGGCGGCGAGCAAGCCCAGGCAGGAGGCGGTGAGGATCCAGCCGGTGCCGCCGGAGGAGACGAGTGGAAGGGCGATGCCCTTGGTGGGGCCCAGGCCCGTGACGACGACGAGGTTCATGAGGGATTGCAGGGCGATGGTGGAGACGACGCCCACGCCGAAGAGTCGGAGGAGGGTGCTCTTCTCAGCGGCGACGATGCGTGAGGCGGACCAGAGCAGGAGCATGTAGAGGGCGACGACGACGAAGGCGCCGGCGATGCCGAGCTCCTCGCAGATGATGGCGAAGAGGAAGTCGTTGGTGTCTTCGGGCAGGTAGCCGAACTTGAAGAGGCCGTTGCCCAGGCCACGCCCGAAGCCCGCCCCTTCGGCGATGGCGGCCATGGACTGGATCATCTGGTAGCCGGTGGTCCGGGAGTTTGCGAAGGGGTCCATGAAGGCCATGAGGCGCTGGATGCGGTAGGGGCTGGTGAGGATGAGCACGACGATTCCGGCGACGGCCGGGGGGATGAAGAGGGCGAAGTGCCACAGGCGGGCGCCCGCGGCCAGCAGGACCAGCCCCCCTGCGGCGGCCATGAGCACGCCGGTGCCCAAGTCCTCAACGGCGACCACGCCCGAGATGATGCCCAGGGTGGCGACGGCGGGTGCGAAGCCCAGGATGAGGCGTGGTATCATGGCGGCGCGGCGTGCGCCGTACCACGCCAGGAGCGCGATGAGCGACCACTTGGCGACCTCCGAGGGCTGGAAGGTGAGGTTGGTGCCGGGGACCTTGAGCCAGCGGCGGGAGTAGTTGACCTCATGGCCCAGGCCCGGGAGGTAGACGGTGCCGAGCAGGGCGAGGATGGCGGCGATGGCCAGGGCGGTGGGGACCAGGCCGTCGAGCGCGGGGCGGGGTGAGCCGGGCGCGGGGCGTTCGAGGGCGCGCGCGATGCGGCCCACGGGGACGCTCGAGGCGAGGACGATGGCGGCCAGGGAGAGGGCGAAGTAGGCCGACGACTTGCTGAAGAGGATGCTGCGGGGAGTTGTGCCTTCGGGGGGGCCGCCGGGCTGGCCGAGCGGGCCGACGGCCATTCCGGCGGAGTTGACCATGACGACGCCCAGCGTGAGCAGGGCGAGCGCGCAGAGGATAACCACCTGCCCGGGTCTGAGCATGGGGGAGAGTATCGGCGGGAGGGGGTGAAATCGGCGAGTTGTTCCGCGGAGACGGGAAGCGGGCAGTGACGCCCGTCAGGACGCGGCGTAGCGGCGAACTTCAACCTGCACGCCCGACGCGTCCGCCGCCGAGGCCTGGGCGAGCGGTTGGGCGGAGACCTGCTCGTCGAGGAGAGGCTCGCCACAGTGGTCGCAGACCCGCGCGGGCACACCCTTGAACACAGGTGTGAGCTGGTCGCGCGCGAGCGTCACCGAGACAGGGCCCGGGGCCAGGTTGCCGTGTTTGCACATCGGGCCGGGCATTTGGGCGTTCCACGCGTGATACGGATCGTCGTTGCGACTCGGGCGTGCCACCGATCGTGGCTGTGCACGATCGGTGCGGGTTGGCCGGTTGTGACCGGGGCACCGATCGCTCAACGCAGCGATCGGTGGCACGACGACGCCCGCGTTCCATCACGAGTTCGTATGAGTGCGGGATGCCGGAGCGCGGGGTCGGGTTCATACCCTTCACGTCGGTTGCGTTCATGGAGGAGGGAGCGGCCGACTTCTCACCCCGCCATCGCCAGCTTCGGCCCCAGGCTCGACAGGTCCGCCACCACCGTGCGGTTCCGTCCCTGGCTCTTGGCCGCGTACAGGGCCTTGTCGGCGGACTCGACCCACTTGCCCGCTGGCAGTGGGCAGCGTGTGCCCGAGCCGATGAGGCCGATGGAGATCGTGACGGCGCGTTCGGGGTGCCTGGTCCAGACGATCTTCTCGAGGGCGTTGCGGATGCGTTCGCACAGGATGCGGGCGTCTTCGGGGGCGGTGTCAGGCATGAGGATGGCGAACTCTTCGCCGCCGTACCGGCATGGGACGTCGGTGGCGCGGCACTGCTTGCGGAGGATGTCGGCGATGCCCTGGAGGACGAGGTCTCCGGCAGGGTGTCCGAAGGTGTCGTTGACGGACTTGAAGTGGTCGGCGTCGAGGAGTGCGACGGCCAAGGGTCGGGAGTGGCGGTCGTTGGTGGAGACGCACTCGGCGCAGCGGGAATCGAAGTAGGTTCGGTTCCAGAGGCCGGTGAGGCCGTCGATATGGGCCCGCTGGGCGAGCATCCGGACGAGGCGTGCGAGGCGGAGCGCGGAGCGGACGCGGACGCGGAGTTCGGTGGGTTCGAACGGCTTGGTGACGTAGTCGATGGCCCCCAGATCGAAGGCGGTGACCTTGTCCTGCATGGTGGAGTGCCCGGAGATGACGATGACGGGCACGTCGAGGGTGGCCGGATTGTCTTTCAGCGCACGAAGAACCTCGAAGCCGTCCATCTCGGGCATCTCGATGTCGAGCAGGACGATGTCCGGCGGGTTGGCGGCGGCGAGCTTGATGCCTTCGGCGCCGTTGGCGGCGCTGACGATGGTCAGATTCTCGGTCCGCAGGCGGGCGGACAGCAGGCGGTGGACGTCGGGTGAGTCGTCGATGAGCAGGACGCGGGGTTGTGAGTCTTGCGAGGCGGTCTGCGGGCCAGCGGTGCCGGGCTGCTGGTCCGAGGGCGTGTTGGGCTGCGGGCTCGGTTGGGCTGGAGGAGTTGTGTTCTGTGTTGCCTTCAAGCCCAGTCCCCGAGTTTGTGGCGAGTATGTGGCGAGTCTGCGAGGCGAGTGCGAAGGACGCTCAGCGCGGTCCGGCGACGGCACGGGAGCACAGCGCGATCAGGTCGTCGACCTGGGTGCGGATGCGGTCGAGCGGCGCGGGGTCGGCGGACTTGAGGCCCGGGGACTTGAGGGTGGATTCGAGGATGCCGGCAGCGGAGCCCAAGGTGGGGAAGCCGTAGCCCCCGGCGGCGCCCTTGAGTTGATGCGCCAGGCGCTGCAGGTCGCGGAGGCGTTGCTCGGCAAGGGCGACCTGGAGGGCCAGGGCGCGGGCGGGCATGGCGTCGACGAACTCGGCCACCAGGTCCCGCATGTCGGGATCGGTGGCGTATTCGCTCGTCAGAGCGGGCAAAGCGGGCGATCCTGGAGTCAACATGCGACGCCTCCCGGTCCTGCAACATCGGTCCGGGCGGGGGGCGGGTTGACCGGGAGTGACCGAACAGAGGGAAGCCCGGGAGTCGGGGACGAGTGGGCTGGCGCGGGAGGCGTGGGGATGATGAGAGTTGTGATCGTGCTTGGTCATGGT
>CAZHKB010000176.1:0-6126 GCA_964533405.1 uncultured Phycisphaeraceae bacterium
CCTCCTCGACTCCCTCCCCCGCCTCCACCCCCCCCACCCCGACCTCGCCGCCCGCCTCCACCTCTCCATCGCCGGTGACGGCCCCGAACTCACCCCACTCACCGCCCAAGCCGCCGCCCTCCGCTCCAAGCACAATCTCTCCTGCTCAACCATCCGCCTTCTCGGCCCTCTCCCCAACCCCGCCGTCCGCGCCCTCATGCAAACCGCCGACCTCTTCGTCCTCCCCTGCCGCATCGATCCCTCCGGCGATCGCGACGGCATCCCGGTCGTGCTCATGGAAGCTATGGCCGCCGCCGTCCCCGTCATCTCGGGCCGCCTCCCCGCCATCGAAGAGCTCGTCGAGCACGACCACACCGGCCTCATGGTCCCCCCCGGCGATGCCCAGGCCCTCGCCAACGCCCTCGCCCGCGTCCTCACCGACAACACCCTCCGCGCCCGCCTCGCCGCCGCGGGCCGACAACGCGTCGTCGACGAGTTCTCCGAACCCGTCAACATCGACCGCCTCATGTCAGCCCTCGGCCTCCAAGCAGCCGATCGCGCAAGCGATCGACCCACCAACAGAACCGATCGCGCAAGCGATCGGGCACCGTCCCACCCACCAGCCGCCTCCGAACTCGCCTGACGCAATCGGCCGCCACGCCTTCGTCTCTCCCTCTCTCCCTCTCTCCCTCGCTCCCTCGCTTCGTCGCTCCCTCGCTGCGTCACTTCCCCATTGAGCCCCCATGACCACCTACGCCATCATCTCCCCCTGCCGCGACGAGGCCGACCACATCGAGGCCTGCATCGCCTCCATCGCCGCGCAAACCGTCCCCCCAACCCTCTGGGTCATCGTCGACGACGGCTCCACAGACCGCACTCCCGCAGTGCTCGCCGCCGCCGCCGCCAAACACCCCTTCATCCGCATCCTCCGCCGCGAAAACCGCGGCCAACGCTCCGTCGGCCCGGGCGTCATCGAAGCCTTCTACGCCGGACTCGATTCGATAGGCAACCCGACCCCCATGAGCAGCCTCACCGTGAGGGACGGCTCCGACTCGGCCGCCACTCCTCAAACCACACCAGCTCACGTCGCCCCCCAAGCCGCAGCACCATTCCCCTTCGACTTCCTCTGCAAACTCGACGCCGACCTCGAACTCCCACCCGCCTACTTCCAGCGCTGCATCGAAGAAATGGCCCGCGACCCCCACCTCGGAAACTTCTCCGGCAAGGTCTACCTCCGCGATACCGACGGCTCCCTCCACTACGAACGCATGGGCGATGAAAACGCGATCGGTGCCGCCAAGTTCTACCGCACCGCCTGCTTCAATGACATCAACGGCTTCGTCCGACACGCCGGCTGGGACGGTATCGACGGCCACATGTGCCGCCTCCGCGGCTGGGTCGCACGCTCCATCGACGACCCCAACCTCCGCATCATCCACCGCCGTCTCATGGGCTCCAGCCACCTCTCCGTCGCCCACGGCCGTCGCCGCTGGGGCCTCGCAAAGTGGTACATGGGATCATCACTCCCCTACATGCTCGCCGTCGCCACCTACCGCCTCGCCGAACGCCCCTTCATCCTCGGCGGCCTCTGGATCCTCCAAGGCTACCTGCAAGCCATGCTCGCCAGGAAGCCCCGCCTCGAAACCCCAGGCTTCCGCGCCCACCTCCGCCGCTACGAGTGGTCCAGCCTCATCCGCGGCAAGTCCCGCACGGCCGACGCCGCCCACGCCCGAATCCGCGCGAGCGGGCAACGCGCGACGCCAACCCGCCCGCGCGAGCGCGACGCGCAAGCGAGCGCGACGCCTTGACCGCCCGAACACCGCCGTTTCGACCCACCCCGCCACTCATCCCGTCGCCATCAACCTTCCCAAAGCAAAGAAGGGGCGGGCTCCAATGCCCGCCCCTTTGGCGTTTTGTTGCCGAACCTGGCTACTCGCCCTCTCCTGCGCTGTCGCTCAGGTCTCCCTCAGCACCCGGCCGCGTACAGCACCAGGTAATAGAAGAAGTCATCGTTCGTGATGACGCCGTTGGGCACGCCGTACCCCGCCTGGCCCGCGATCGCGCCCGTGGTCAGGTCCGCCACCGCCACGTTCCCCGCCGCGTACTGCGCCAGGTAGTAGAAGAAGTCATCCGTGTTCAGCACGCCGTTGGGCACGCCATACCCCGGCTGCCCCGCGATCGTGCCGGCCGTCAGGTCTGGCTGGCAGCCGCCGGCGAACAGCGTCCGCTGGATCGTCCCGGTGAACGTCTCGCCATACGAGTCGCTCGTGATGGTGATCGTCACGACGAACGGCCCCGCCACCAGCGGCGCGGACACCGTCCACGACGCCGTCCCACTCTCGCCAGCGGCGATCGCACTCACCGCCTGCGGGTTCGCGCCCATCACCACGCCCACCCCGCTCACCGTCGCCTGAATGCCCTGACCCGTCAGATCGCCGATGTTCTCGATGATCGTGGCCAACGTGAATGTCTGCCCGGGCTGCACGCTCGCCGGCCCCTCGATCAACCCCGTAAACGCTGGCCCGCTCGCGGCCACGAAGTTCTCCTGCGTCGCCAGCGCGAACTCCTCCGTCAGCACATCCGGGTCGAACGCCCCAAACGCCTCGACCTTCAGCACGACCACCGCGTCCTCATCCACGTCGATCTGCTCGACGTTGTCGATCCGGCTGATCGACTGGCCCAGCACGCCGTTGTCGCTCTCGCGCCACGCCGTCAGGTCCAGGTCCGACAGTCCCTCGATCTGCGTCGGGAACGCGTTGCCCGCGTACGCCACATGCCGGTTCCACACCAGCGTCGCCTTCTCATGGTTGAACATCTGGCCGACGTACAGGCGATAGTCCGCCGTCTCCGGCGCCGCCACGATCGATCCCGTGAAGTAATCAAGCCCGTGGATGTACGCCTGTCCCATGTTCAGGTAGCCCCACCCGTAGCGACGGCTCCAGAATGAGCCGTCGACGTACACGTCGTCCGCCGTGCTCGACGTGTTCATCTCGTTGATCGCGTCGGCGGCGTTGATCAGGATCGCCTTGGCCGCCATCGGGCTGCTCACGCCCATGTCGGTCAGCAGCAGGATCCCGCCCCCGGTGTGGGGCGAGGCGCTGGATGTGCCCCCGATGTTCGAGAACCCGTTGGACAGGTTCGTGGACATCGTGTTGGTGCCGGGGGCCGCGATGTCGGGCTTCTTGCGCCCCGCCAGCGTGCCGCCGGTCGAGGATGTCGAGTCGATCCGGTCATCGGCCCGGGTCAGCGTGTTCTGGTCATAGATGTTCGCGCTGGCCATCAGGTTGTACGCGGGCGCCGGTCGCGTGATGGTCAGCCCGGTCTGCGACCATCCGCCGTTGCCGGTCGACTTGCTGACCATGAACCCGAAGGTGTCGATCACGCCGTCGAAGAACTGGTCGGTGGTGGTGTAGTCGGTCCCGGTCGCGGTCCCGTTGCCGAACGAGTAGTTCACGTTCTCCGCCTCGCCGGTCGAGGCGATGTAGTCCATCCCCGGCATCGAGGTGTTGATCGCCCCCGCGATCGCCGCCACGATCGTGTCGCTCCCGTACGCCATGCCGGGATACGTCGCATCGGTCGAGCCCAGGATGCCGGCCATGCCGGTGCCGTGCCCGTTGGTGTCGCCCCCGCCAAAGTTGGAGAGGAACGGGTGCCCGATCAGGGCCGGGTGCGTGGTGCGCACGCCCGTGTCGAGCACGCCGTAGTCGAACACGCCCCCATCAATCCCGTTGGCCCAGAACCCGGTGGTCAGGCCGAGCGAGGCTTTGTGATTGTCGAGTTCCGCGGCGCCGGCGTGGTTGATGTCGATCGATGAGACCAGCGGGCTGCCCGCCAGCGCGCCGATGGCCCCAACCGGCACGCGCGCCCCGAGCATGTTCATTCCCGTGATCCGCGCCGTCACCTGCCCGCCGACCTGCGCGATCGCCGCCGCCAGCGCGTTGTGCCAGGGCGCGGAGGCCGCCACGATCCGCCCTGAGATCTCGACCCGCAGATCCCGAGTCAGCGCATCAAGTTCGAGCGCGGCCGCACGCCGGGCCGCCACCGCCCCGGCATCCGGCGCGCCGGGCCTCACCAACAGCGACTCGATCTCCGTCCGCAGCGAGGGGCGGGCCAGCGAGGCCGCGGACGACGCCCGCATCTGGCGACCCAGTTCCTCAATGCGGGCGATGTCGCCCACCCGCTCGGCCCGCACTTGACGCGCCACCGGCCCCGCCGGCTGATGCCGCAGCGCGATCGTCACCTCGATCATGTCGGTTGCCCGCATCCCTTGAAGCGCGGCCCGCAGATCGACCGACACGACCCGCGGCGCCTGGACCCCCACATGCGCCCGCAACTCGGCATCGCTGAACCAGCGGTCGCCGTCGAAGTACCGCACCACCTCATCACGCCCGTGCCGCGCCTTCACCACCTGATAGAGCCGGCCGTTGTGCTCGACCATCTGGACCGGCTCGGGCGTCGCGGCGTCGACCGTCGCCGTCTGCGCGTGGGCCGAGACGGACAGGCCAGCGGCCGCCAGCAGGACCAACGGCCACCCGGCCACGTCGCGCCGCGTGCGAGTCTTCATTGCGGTCTCCCTCCGTGCAGGCCCGGGCCGCGCCAACCGGCGCGGCGTCGGGCGGGACAGGGAGACTACCGCAACGCGGACGGCGAAACAAGGGTGCCGTGGGCCGAAAGGGCTGCTCGCGCGGTCGATTCTGTTGGTGGCAGCTCGCGTGCTCGCGCACGCGGCCGGGTTCAGACGCTCTGCTTTTTCAGGCGGTCCTTCATGACCTCGCGGCGGTCGACCGCGGGGCCGGACTCGACGGCCTGCCAGAGCAGGTTGAGGGGGGTGGCGTCGAGCCAGCAGCGGACCATGCCGTAGGACATGGGGCGGAGGACGACAGCGACGCTGGTGCCCGACTTGACCTTGGACAGGGCGCGGAGGAGGCACTCGGTGACGCGATCGGAGGCCGCGGTCACCTGCTCGCCTTCGGGGACGGACAGGGCGCTGGGGTCTTCGCGCCAGAGGCGCCAGATGGTGGGGCTGCGCTCTTCGAGTGCTTCCTCGGTCAGGCCAGCCCAGAGCCCGAGATTGATCTCGGCGAGGTCCTCGAGTTCCTTGGTTCTGGCCCCGGTCTGGGCGGCGATTGCTTCGGCGGTGGCCACGCTCGCCTGGTCGTCGGCGTGCAGGATCAGGGTTGGCTTGGCCTGCCCGACCTCGCGGGCCATCTCTGGGCACTTGCCAACGGCTTCGGCGCACAAGGGCACATCCACGCCCCCGGCCAGTCGGCCCGCCTGCTCCCACGAGGTCGCCCCCGTCCGAACCAGCGTCAGCAGGATTGGTTTACTCATCGTCTCGGCGGCCCTCCGGGCCACGCGTCTCCAGGCTCCCCCGCGGCAAGCGGGGCGCAGTGTAGGAGCATCGTGCCCCCGTCCACAAGAGAACCCCCTCATACCCCCGCCTATTCGTTCGGGTTATGGGAACTATGGGCGGTTCGACCACCTGTCTATTCGTCCGATTCGGGCCAACGGATCAACCCCTTAGTAGTCCGATAATTTCGGCCCTCTTGTTGGCTGGGGCTCCGAACACGGCGGAGGCAGCGGCCAGAACGTCGCACCCGGCCTTGCGGCAGGCGGGGGCCGTTTCGACGGTCAGACCGCCGTCCATTTCGAGGCGCTGGTCGGGGCGAAGGACGCTGGCGAGCTCCTGGACCTTGGGGAGGACTTCGGGCATGAACTTCTGGCCGGAGAAGCCTGGGAAGATGGACATGACCAGCAGCAGGTCGACTTCGGGGATGACCTGGGTCCAGTCGGCGGCGAGGGTGGGGGGGTTGAGGGCGAGGCCTGCGGAGGCGCCGAGGCCGCGGATGAGGTCGGCCAGGGCGAGGGCCTGGTCGGGCGTGACGACCTCGGCGTGGAAGGTCAGGTGGTCGGCCCCGGCGTCGACGAAGGCGCGGGCGAACTCGCCCGGGTACTGGATCATGAGGTGGACGTCGAGGAAGGCGTCTGGCAGCGAGCGGCGGAGGCCCTTGACCATGTCCGGACCCATGGTGAGGTTGGGGACGAAGTGGCCGTCCATGACATCGACGTGCAGAAGGTCGCCGCCGGCGTCGAGGGCCGAGCGGGCTTCATCGCCCATGCGCATGAAGTCGGCGGAAAGGATGGAGG
>CAZHKB010000177.1:0-4051 GCA_964533405.1 uncultured Phycisphaeraceae bacterium
GATGAACCCGATCGGGATGATGAAGAACATGTCGCCGGTGGGGCAGATCTGCACGCTGCTGCTGGGGGGCGGGGCGTCATTGACGGGGATCCTCGCGGTGGCGGGGTTTGGGAAGCTCGCGCTGCTGATCTTCGTGGTGATGGCGTTCGTGGCCATGCTGCTGATGATCTTCAAGCTTGTGCTGAAGAAGGCGGACAAGGCCAAGGGCAAGAAGCTGGACCGGGCGGTGAAGGAGCAGGCGTCGGCCGCGCCCGCCGGCGCGGTGGACGCGGCGAGCCGGGCCCGCATGGACGACCTGCGCAAGAGCTGGGAAGAGGGGATCGTCAAGTTCCGCGAGCGTGGCAAGGACCTGTACAGCGTGCCGTGGTATCTGATGGTGGGCGAGTCGGGCTCGGGCAAGACCGAAGCGATCCGGCATTGCAACGTGGGGTTCCCGCCGGGCCTGCAGGACAAGCTGCAGGGCTCGGGCGGCACGATGAACATGCACTGGTGGTTCACGAACCAGTCGGTGATCATCGACACGGCGGGGCGTTTGCTCCAGGATTCGGGGCGGCAGGAGTGGCGGCAGTTCCTGAAGATGATGCGCAAGGCGCGTCAGATGAGGCCGATCAACGGGCTGCTGCTGGTGATCCCGTCCGACAGCCTGATCAAGGACTCGGGAGACGACCTGGAGAAGAAGGGCGGGCGTATCGCCAGCGCGCTGGACGAGATCCAGGAGGAGCTGGGGGTCCGGTTCCCGGTGTATGTGGTGGTGACCAAGTGCGACCTGATCAACGGGTTCCGCGAGTATTTCGACGCGATGCCCGACCCCGAGCTGAAGCTGCAGGAGCAGATGCTGGGCTGGAGCAACCCGCAGGACCTGGACGAGCAGTTCAACCCGGCGGTGGTGGACCAGCACCTCAAGAGCGTGCGGGACCGGCTCGTGCAGCGGCGGTATCAGTTGCTGCTGGACCCGGTACACACGGAGGATTCGGGTCGCCGGCGGATCGAGCAGGTCGATGCGCTGTACTCGTTCCCGGACACGCTGGTGTCGCTGGCGCCGCGGCTGAGGCGGTATCTGGAGATGGTGTTCGTGGCCGGGGAGTGGTCGAGGAAGCCCCTGTTCATTCGGGGGATTTACTTCACAAGTTCGATGCAGGAAGGGGCCGCGCTGGACGCGGAGCTGGCGGAGGCTCTGGGCGTGAAGGTGGCGGACCTTCAGCAGGAGCAGGTGGCGGCGCGTCGGGAGAAGACGTTCTTTCTGCGGGATGTGTTTGTGGCGAAGGTGTTCAAGGAGCACGGGCTGGTGACGGCGGCGGGCAACGTGAAGAAGAGCCAGGGGGCGCAGCGGACGATCCTGATGGCGGCGGGTTTCGGGGCCGCGGTGCTGGCGCTGGGGTTGACGGGGTGGTCGTACTTCACGCTGCAGAGCGCGATCGGGCGATCGAGCGATTTCTGGAAGGAGACGGCGACGAAGGTGGAGCCGGACTTTTCGATGGTCGCGATCGTGAGCGAGCGGACGAGCTCGACGTTTTATTACCAAGGGGCGTCGACGATCGATGCGCTGGGTGCCTCGTCAAACATCGCGCTGGCGGACCTGCCGGCGTACACGCAGCGGTTCGCCGACCGCGAGGGTCAACAGCGGGTGCCGCTGGTTTTCAGGCCGGTCGCGATGTTCACGGGCGGAGACCCGTTCAAAGGGCAAAGGGCGGCGCACGCGGCGGTGTTCGAGGGTGTGGCTTTGTACCCGCTCGTGGAGGCGGTGCGGAGGAAGATCGGCGCGGATGGCGGGTCGGACGGGGGCACGGCGAGGCTGTGGACCGATGAGGCGACGGCGGCGTTGGGGCAGTTGATCAGGATCGAGGCCGCGACGGTGGATCCCGGGGCGATCATGCTGGCGCGCGGGGCGGCGGCGCTCACGCCTGCGTCGGGGACGACACCGGCTCCCGCGCCCGCGCCGGGCGCGGCGCCGGCGCGGCCCAGCAACGCGGCGGTGCGCGGGGCCGGGAGTGCGGCGTTGTCTGGGTTGGGCGCGACGGAGGGGACGGGCGGTTTGCCGACGGTCGGGCCGTTGGTGCGGTACGCGATTGAGGGCGCGGAGCAGCCCCAGGAGGTGACGCAGGAGGTGCTGGCGGAGCACATCAGCTCGCTCGATGAGGTGGGCAGGTGGACGTACAGCGAGGATGGCGGCGGGCAGAGTTGGAAGGAAGTGGCCGAGCGTTTGTCCGACGACGCGCACGCGGTGGCGATCCGGACGGGCACCAACCGGTTCGTGGCGTCGTGGAACAGCCGGTCAACGGGCGCGGACTCGGACCAGCTGCAGAAGTTGCAGAAGTTGCGTGACGCGATGATCGCGTTCGACGCGGCCGAGCGGAAGCTGTGGGCGCCACTGTCGCTTCGGGATGCCAGGACTCTGGCCGAGTATGGACTCGCCCTTGAGGAGTGGAACCAGAACTATGGAGCCGTGGAGACGGCCAACGCATCGCTGGCGCTGGCGCTGTCGGACCTTGGGGCGGGATCGCTGAACCTGGCGGAGATGGCCACGCGGGCCCAGGAGCAGGTGCTGGCGTCGGCGCGTGCGTCGTACACGTCGCTGCTGAGCGAGATCCCGGGGGGCACGGAGGCGGCGCCGATCCTGACGCAGCAGATCCATCCGCTGCTGCACGAGGTTGAGGAGCAGTTGCGGGGAGGGTACTCGGGCATCGAGGCGAGGGTGGCGCAGGAGATCGCGGGGATCCAGAGCAGCCTGGTGACGCTGGAGGACCCGCTGCTGACGCGGATCGGCTCGGCGCAGACGGGCGAGTATGTGTTCGCGCGGCGGTTTGCGATGTACAGGGCGTCCAACGACCAGCTGGAGGACGCCGGGGCGATCGGGGCGCTCCCGCCGGAACTCACGGTGTTTGAGCTGAAGGCGTCGCTGGACCGGGTGGACGTGGGCGTGTCGGAGGCCGAGGCGGTCGTGGCGGCGGCGGTGCGGGATGCGCCCGCCGGCGACACGCGATTCGCCAGCGGTGCGACGGCGTGCAGGTTTGCCATCGACGCCTCAAGCCGCAAGCGGTGGTACGACGGGATCGCCAGCGCGCTGGCGAACCTGGACGATGCCGGAGCGATGGAGGACATGGTCAGCCGGCACGCGGAAGGCTCGGGCGTGTCGCCCGTGATGCTGCGCGGCCTGCCGATGACGAGCTGGGCGAGCGACACGCAGGCCGAGTCGTCATTCAGCCCGGGCAGCGCCAAGGCGGCGTTCGACGCGGTGGCGACGGCGGCGGCGATGGCGAGCGGCAGCGAAGACCCCGGTGTCGTCCGCGTGCTGGAGCCCGACCGCGTGCGGGGGCTGGTGGAGCGCGGGAACAACGTGATGAAGGGGTACGGGGCGAACTACGTCGCGTACTGGACCGTGGATGTGCCGGGAAGCCTGTCGGTGCGTCCGCTCAACTCGTGGCCGGCGTTCCTGGAGGGGATCCGGGGTGTGGATGCGAGGCAGGCCGGGGACCGGATCAGTGCCAACGCGGACATCCAGCGTACGGCGCTGGAGGCGGTTCCCAACGGGCTGCTCGAGGCCCGCGACCAGAGCGCGGTGACGGTCGGGCTTGCGACGGCGTTGTTCGAGAAGGAGTCGACCAACTCGGGGACGCCCTATCGCAACGGGACGCGAGACCTTCGAGACAACTTCGCGTCGTTGTCGGACGACTTTGCCGGGGCGCGGACGGCGGTGCTGGGGTACAGCGTCTCGGACCTGGAAGAGGACTTCCTGTCCATCTTCTACCTGCCCGAGGGTGAGCCCGGGGAGCGGGTGCGGTACTGGAGCAGCATGACGTTCGCGGGGTTCAGCTCGCTGGCCAATGAGAGCAACCGCGGGGCGAGGCAGGCGCTGGTGTCGCTCAAGAGCGTGCGGCGGGCGTTCCCATTGTGCCGGGACGCCTCGACGACGCTGGCGGCGGGCGACCTGCCCGCGCTGCTTGCGGAAGTGGACCTGGTGGGGGCGGCGGCAATCGGGCGGACGCCCGGCGGCGGGAACCAGACGACGATCGGGGGCGGCGGACGGGTGGGCGACGACGCGATGGACGAGGTG
>CAZHKB010000177.1:4061-6081 GCA_964533405.1 uncultured Phycisphaeraceae bacterium
CGTTCTCCCCGTCCTCCTTCTTTGCTGTCGACCGGCGACGCCCGCGAAGCCGATCGAGACAATGGCCGATCCCGCCGCGTTCGAGCGTGGGGAGGACGAGGTGCTCGACGACCTTCGCGGGCGGGGGATCATCACCCCCGAGCTGAGGCCGTGGTTCGAGGGGGTTCGCCTGCTGACGGCGGCGATGCGGCCCGACGCGGCGGGGGGCGGTCTGACGTTCGAGGTCGTGTTGCTGTCCGCCGAGCAGCAGACTCAGCAGGATCAGGCCCACAACACCAACAGCGTGGACCTGGCTGGGGTGTACCCGTATGTGGACGTGATGCGTGGCGGGGCCAGGCAGCGGTGGGCGAACGACAACGCGGGCGGCGTGCAGTCGCGCGTGGCCAACAGCTGTCCGGGGCTGCCCGTGCCCAACCCCCAAGGGATCGAGCTGTGGTTCTATCGCCAGGCCCAGCAGGTGGCGGGGCAGCCGGCCGAGCAGCGTGGCGTGCAGAAGGTGGGGATGGGCGGAAATGCGTGGACGGCGCTTCGGATGATCGCGTCGGCGGGGGCCGAGGCGGTGAATCCCCAGAGCAACGCGGCTCAGGAGTGGCGGGTGCCGGTCAGCCTGCCGAATCCTCAGAACGGGGCGATGCTGCAATACTGGATCGGGATCAAGTTCAACCGGGCGGTCCCGCTGCCGCAGACGTGGCCCAATGGCGGGTTGTGGCCGGCGGCGGATTGAGGCAAGGGTTCGGGAGTCCGGGTCCGGGGGTGTGACCAGGGCGGTCCACCCGTGGCACGATGTGGACAGATTCAGGTCGGACTGGACGGAATCCGTGACTTCGGAGAGGCTGTGTGGGTTGGTCGGGCGGAAGGAATCGTCCGGTGCGGGCGCCTGGCCCGTGTGCGAGAGGGAGGTCGGCGTTGGCATCACAACGCATTTCCGGGATTCTGGGCAAGAAGGACGCTGGGGGCGACGCGCGCGCGTTCCTCGGGGTTTTCGGCAAGCATCCCGGCTGGAACGACCACATCGACGACATCGGGCTCGAGACAGAGAGGCTTGTGCAGATCAAGCGCGAGCTGTACGTCGAGGGGATCGGCGGGAACATCGACGCGGGGGCGTGGGACGCGATCGCCGAGGACGGGCGGCTGACTGGGTTCGACCACCTGTTCCTGTGGCGGGCGGGGGTGAGACGGCGGTGGGGCGGTTCTGGAGCAGCAGCGACGGGAAGGGGCGGACGCGGTACCCGATGGTGGTGTGCGCCCAGGTGCGCGGGCAGCCGATGTCGTGGCAGGTCAGGTATGTCGCGCCCCTGCTGGAGCGGCTGCAGGACGACTTTAAAGCGGCGGACACGGCCGAGAAAGTGGTGGCGCGGGCCGAGAACGCCCGGCGCGAGATCGAGGCGCTGGCCAGCGGGGAGCGGGGGGCGACCGATGTCTATGAGCGCAGCGCGACGGCGGCGCTCGCGGCGGACCCGGCCATGGGGCCCGAGAAGCGGGGGATGTATCGCCTGCTGTACCAGATGGAGCGGGAGCTGGCGGCGTTCCTGCGGGGCGGGCTGACCGACGGAACGCGGACGCGGGTGGCGGACCTGACGCCCCGCCACCTGCGGGTGCCGCGGTGTTTGCGGGATGAGGGGCAGTCGATGCTGCTGTGGTGGCGGTTCGTCACCGAGCACATCGGGGACGGGGCGCCGGTGGTGCTGATGTCGCCGCGCGGGCAGGACTTCATCGATATTCTGGTGGGCGAGGCCGGGGTGTCGCAGTTCACCTGCGTGCGTGCGGCGGAGAAGACGATCCCGCTGACGACGGAGATCCCGTACTCGTTCGACGAGGCGTTTGTGCGGCGGGCCGAGGAGCGGATCGCGGGCACGCCGGCCGAGGTGAAGCCCGACGCGGGAACGAAAAGGATCGCGGCGGCGGGCGGCGGCGGGGGCTTGGCGGCCAAGATCAAGGGCAATGGGCGGAAGATGGAGCCCAAGCAGATCGCCATGATTGCCGGGTTGGCGGTCCTGGGCGTCATCGTGGTGGGTGGGGC
>CAZHKB010000178.1:0-6056 GCA_964533405.1 uncultured Phycisphaeraceae bacterium
GGAGACGCTCGGTGAGCGCGTGGGTCCACACTCTGATCGGATTGGCCGCGCTGCTGCTGGGGATGCTGCTGGCGACGCTGTACGCGTCTCTGCGGAACATGTCGCGGACGGCGCTGGAGGAGTTGGCAAGCGAGCGCGCGGGCGGCGCGCCGGGGCCGAGGATCGTGAAGATCGTGGGGGACCCGGAGGGGCACGCGGCGTCGGTGCTGCTGCCGCGGGTGCTGTGCCAGTTGACGGTGGTGGTGTCGAGCGTGCTGTGGGTGGAGTCGATCGCGGGTGGCGCGACGCAGGGGTGGCTGCCGACTGCGGGGGGGATCCTGATCGCGGGCGTGCTGGTGTGGCTGCTGGGGACGGTGATCCCGATCTCGATCGCGGAGCACGCGGCGGAGGGGACGATCTATCGCTGGGCCGGGTTTGTGCGGGCGATGCACGTGCTGATGAGCCCTGCGTCTGCGATGACGCGGGCGATGGATGAGGTGGTGCGGCGCATGGTGGGGGGCAAGCGCCTGGATGCGTCGGAGGTGGTGGAGGCGGAGATTCTGGAGGCGGTGGACGAGGGCGAGCGCGAGGGCCAGATCGACGAGGGCGAGCGGGAGATGATCGAGGCGGTGGTGGAGTTCCGCAATCGCACGGTGGAGCAGATCATGACGCCGCGGACCGAGGTTGCGGCGATCGAGTACAGCGACGATCTGGCGGTGGTGTCGCGGCGGATGCGGGAGATCCGGCACAGCCGGGCGCCCGTGTTCAGCGGGAGCCTGGACACGCTGGACGGGATGCTGTACGCCAAGGACCTCTTGAACCACATCATCGAGCACGAGGGGAAGCGTGCGGGGGGCTTCAGTCTGCGGCGGCTGCTGAGGCCGGCGGTGTTCGTGCCCGAGACCAAGACGGTGCGGGAGTTGCTGGCGGAGATGCTGGGCAGCCGGGTGCATGTGGCGATGGTGCTGGATGAGTACGGCGGCACATCGGGGCTGGTGACGCTGGAGGACATCGTCGAGGAGGTGTTCGGCGAGATCGAGGACGAATACGAGAAGGTGGCGGCCCCCAAGGCACCCAGCGTGGACATCGACCCCGAGGGGATGGCGGCGCAGGTCGATGGGCGGCTGCGGATCGATGAGGCCAACGACCGGCTGGAGGTCATCGGGATTCACCTTCCCGAGAGCGAGGATTACGACACGGTGGGTGGGCTGGTGGTGGTGACGCTGGGGCGAATCCCGTCGTCGGGCGAGAGCGTGAAGGTGGATGGGGCCGCGCTGACGGTGCTGGAGGCCGAGCCGACCCGGGTGACGCGGGTGCGGGTGGAGCGTGTGGTGCAGAGCGCGGCGCAAGAGGCGGTGTGGGAGGGTGGAGCGGAGTGAACCGAGCCGCGGGCGTGAGCACGCGGAGTGTGGGTGCGTGGGCGCGGGTGTCGGCGGCGCAGGGGTGACGCGGGCCGATGGAGGATTCGCCGCGTGCTTGCGCAGGCGGCTCGGAGTGGGGCATTGGCGTGGGCCTTGATCGGATTCGCGATCGGCGTGCTGCTCACCGCGGGGGGGGCGTGGGGGCTGCTGCGCCGGCATCTGCGGCGGGTGCGGGTGGCGGAGCGTCGGGCGCGGTCGGCCGAGCGATTGGCGGAACTCGGGGCGACCACCAGCGGGCTGGCGCACGAGATCAAGAACCCGCTGTCGACGATCGGGCTGAACGCGCAGTTGCTGGCCGAGGGCATTCAGGATTTGGACGCGGCGGCAGAGGCCAAGGCGCCGCTGATCCGGCGCGTGGGCGTGCTGGGGCGGGAGGTCGAGCGGCTGCGGGGGATTTTGAGCGACTTCCTGAGTTACGCCGGGGAGCTCAGGTTGTCGAAGGAGGTCGTGGACGTCAACGCGGTGGTGGATGAGCTGGTGGATTTCTTCACGCCGCAGGCGGTGAAGAACGGCGTGCAGTTGCGGGCGGACCTGGCGCGAGGCAAGTTGATGGCGTGCGTGGACGTGGCGGCGATCAAGCAGGCGGTGCTGAACCTGATGCTCAACGCGGTGCAGGCGATGGCGCCGCGGCCGCGGCCGGGGCCGGCAGCGGCGGGCGGAGGCGCGGGTGCCATGCACCAAACCGGCAACGTGAGCGGTGCGGGTGGAGCCCCGGGGGGCGGCTCCGGGGCCAAGGAGCTCATCATTCGCACGCGCGGCGGGGCGACGGATGTCGAGGGCAAGGCCGGTGATGGGCAGGACGCGCAGCGTGGGAGCGTGTTGATCGAGGTGATCGACACCGGGCCTGGGATTCCGCCCGACGCGCTGGCGAGCATTTTCAAGCCGTACTTCACGACAAAGGCCGGGGGGACGGGACTCGGCTTGCCGACGACTCGGAGGATCGTGGAGGCGCACGAGGGACGGGTTGAGGTTCACTCGGAGTCGGGGCGTGGAACGTCGTTTCGGATTGTGCTGCCGGCGGAGACAGTGGGTGGGGTGTGAGCGCGTGGGGGTGGGAAGAGGGGATTCACCACAGAGGCACGGAGAAAAGCGGAGGGGGCCGGGCGGCTTTGCAGCCCGGTTCTGCGACGTGGAGAGGCTTGGTGGGGTGACGTGGCCGCGGCCTGGAGCGGCCACGCTCCGCTTCGTGACTTCAAGGCGAACCAGCGTGGTCGCTCAGCGCCGCAACCGCGGGATGCGGTGCGCCGTTCGCGGCATCCGGCGGGGCGTCGGCAGGACGGGCGGGATCGGGACCGACGGGCTTGGTTGCGTGGCCGCTCACGGCAGCGGGCACGGCACCCGAAGCCGGGGCCACGGCCCCGAGTGGCGTGTCATCGCCCCCCAGCAGCTGCCTTCGTGCCAGCGTGCGATACACCTCGCATCGGCGGAGCAGCTCATCGTGCCGCCCGTCGTCGATGATCGTCCCGTCGTGCATGACCAGGATGCGGTCGGCCGCCAGGACCGTGCTGAGGCGGTGGGCGACGATGAGGCAGGTGCGCCCGCGAGCGAAGTCGGAGATGGCGGCCGCGATCTGGGCCTCGCTCTCGGCGTCGACCATGCTGGTCGCCTCGTCCAGGATCAGGATCGTGGGGTCTCGGAGGATGGCGCGGGCGATGGAGAGGCGCTGGCGCTGCCCGCCGGAGAGCGTCGCGCCCTGCTCGCCGATCATCGAGTCGTACCCGTGGGGGAGTCGCTGGATGAACTCATCGGCGCGTGCGGCCCGGGCGGCGGCGCGGATGCGGTCCTCGGTGACCTTCTCCGCGCCGTAGGCGATGTTCTGGCGGACGGTGCCGCGGAAGAGCACCGTTTCCTGCGTCACGACGCCGATCTGGCGGCGCAGCGAGCGGATGGAGGCCTCGCGGATGTCTCGGCCATCGATGAGCACGCGGCCCTGCGGGGGGACGGGGTCGCGATCGCCGGGGATCGCGGATTCGGGGGGTTGCACGCCAGCGCCGATGACGGGGTCGGGCTCGAACAGGCGCGGGATCATCGCCAGCAGCGTGGTCTTGCCGGAGCCGTTGGGGCCGACCACGGCGACGGTCTGGGCGTGCGGGATGGTCAGCGTGATGGAGCGGAGGCTGGGGCGCGTGGCGTTGGGATAGGTGAACGTGACGTTCTCGAAGCGGACGGACTGGCGGTGGCGCGGCAAGCGCGGCAGGCTGGCATCATGGCCGGCCTCGATCGGGGCTTGCAGGAGCTGGTCGATGCGGTCGGCGGCGGCCTGGGCGGTCTCGATCTCGTTGCGGATGCCGGAGAGTGGCTTGAGGCTCGCGCCCGCGACGGCCAGAGCGGTGAGCCCGCCGAGGAAGTGCGAGGGCTCCATGCGCCCGTCGACGATCTGCTTGGCCGCGATGGCGGCCAGCGTGCCCATGACGAAGATCACGATGACCTCGTTGAGCGGGCTGACCAGGGCCCGGGCGGTGCGGGCCTTGAAGAGTTGCCGCATGACCTCTTTGTTGAGGCGGTGGAAGCGTCCCTCTTCGTAGCGTTCGGTGGTGTGGACCTTGACCACGCGCAGGCCCTGGAGGGATTCGGTGGCGGAGCGGAGCATGTCGGCCTGACCGGCGAGAGCCTTGCGTGAGGCCCGGCGGACGCGCTTTCCCAGAGAGCGGGTGATCGGGTAGACCACGCTGGCGACCGCGCCGCAGACGATTGCCAGCCGCCAGTCGATGATGAACGCGGCGACCAGTCCCGCGATCCCCTTGGCCAGTTGCAGCACGGCCCGGCTGACCAGGGCCGCCATGCCCTGGGAGAGGACGGTAATGTCGGACACGAGCCGGCTCACCGCGTCGGCCGAGCCGCCGGAGACCAGGGCGTGCAGGGGCATGTGGACGACGCGGCGGAAGGCCTCGCGCCGGATGTTCGTGACGGTGCGATAGACCGCGGTCAGGGCCAGGTGGGCCTGGAAGTAGTTGGCGATGCCCGAGACGACGGTGACGATGGCCAGGGCGGCCATGATCCAGATGACGGCCTGGAAGGGCTTGGACGGAAGGGTCTCGGGCAAGCCGGCGGGGATGACGCGTCCGACGAAGGATGTGGTCCGGAGTTCTTCGGCCAGCTCGGGCAGGGTGCGGCCCTTGCCGAGGATGGCTTCGAGAACGGGGATCGCACCCAGGATGCCGACGGAAAGCCCGATGCCAGCAACGCAGGCGCAGGCGATGGAGCCCGCGAGGGTCCATCGATAGCGTTTCATGCGGCCCGCGAATCGCCAGAAGGCAGACATTGCAGTGGGGTAGTATGGGGGGCGTGGGGCGGCGTCTCAAGCGGATGGCGAGTTTCATTTGCGAGGGGCGGCCTGCGGTGTTGGGGCGGCGTTCGACGGGCGAGGGTTGATGGACGAGGAGAGGACTTGAAACTCAGAGGCACAGAGAACACAGACCGGAGAAGGCCAAGCAGAGAGCTGGGGGGCGCGGCGGCGGCCCCGTGCCCTTCTCTGTGCCTCTGTGGTTCGACCTGTCTTGGGCTGGCGCTCGGCGGCGCGATCGCGATGCTGGTCGCGGGGTGCGGCGCGGGCGGCAGCCGCGACGACCGTCCGATCGGGGCCAGACCGACCACCCGCACCCCGGCGGTGGCGATTCAGGGCCAGTGGGCCATGCCCGTGTGGCCTGGCACGACCTTGCTGCTCGCTCAGGAAGACTCGGGGCGACCGGAGCCCCCGATCGTGCTGGGGTCGCGCGGCGAAGAACTGACAACCACGCTGTGGCGGGTCACGGTCGAGCCGGGCGCGGCGACATGGACCGGCGCGAGCGGGCGTTGGCGGGCGGCTGAAATCACCCGGGACTCAGGGCCGGCTGGGGCGGGCGATCTGGTGTTGCTGGCGGTGGAGATTCCGCCGGGGTTCGCCGAGGATGAGATCGTGGTCGGCGGGCGGCGGGTGCGGGTTCTGGGCTCGCCGAGGCTGATCGATGCGGCGTGGATCAGTCCGGTGCCGGTGTACGCCGACTTCGGGCCGCTTTTGCGGGCGGCCAGGGCGGATGAGGCGAATCCGATGCTGCGGTGGCGGGCCAGGCTGCTGCGGGCGGGCGTGCCGGACGATCCGTCGTTTGTGCCCGTGGAACTGGGGAGCCCGGTTCTGGAGGCGCTGGCGGTGCAGGAGGAGTTGCGTTGGCGGGTGGGGTTGTCTCGGCTGCACGCGGCGGACCCCGCTCTGGCGGGCAAGGTGCGCGAGCGGATGTTGTGCCGGGTGGAGAGTGCGGAGTCGGGGATGGTCGTGCCGTTGTGGAATCAGGACCCCGGCGGACTGGACCAGCTCAGGTCGATCCTGCTGGACGACGGCGTGGCGGGCGCGGGATTGGAATCGCGGGCGCAGAGTTGGCTGTCGAGGCAGAGCGACGGGGTGGCGTGGTTTGAGGGCGTGTTCGCGCACGCGCAGCCGGGGACGCAGGTCGGGTTCGTGCGAGCGTGGGCGGGCAACACGTCGGATCGCCCGGTGATGGCGTGGCTGGAGTTCCGGGGTGAGGCGGCGGCGGGGCTGATGCCGCCCGAGCCGCGGGTGCTGAAGCCCGGCGAACTGGCGATGCTGGAGGCTCCGGTCGGGCGTGTCGAGGGCGGGACGACGATGGATGTTGAGGTGCATGTCGGGGCGCGGGTGGAGCGTGGGGAGGCGGTGGCTGGGGC
>CAZHKB010000179.1:0-6045 GCA_964533405.1 uncultured Phycisphaeraceae bacterium
CTAGGCCGGGAACTCCCACGGCTTGGCGGGGTTGTATCCGATCAGGTCGTAGAGTTCGGCCCGTGTCTGCATGTGCGGCAGGAGCATCTCGGCGGAGCCGTTGTTTCTTAGGATTTCCAGTCCGCGCGCGACCGCGCCCATCGCCACGCGGAGCATGGTGACGGGGTAGATGACCAGGTTGTAGCCCATCGCGCCGAAGCGGGCGGTCGAGATGATCGGGGTTTTGCCGAACTCGGTCATGTTGGCGAGCAGGTAGGGGCGGCGGTCGCCCAGGGCGTGCATGGCCCCGGCGAAGCGCCCGAACTCGCCCTCCGTGGTGAGGCCTTCGGGGAAGATCATGTCGGCGCCGGCGCTGACGTAGGCGGTGGCGCGGGTTACCGCGTCGTCAAAGCCCGAGACGCCGCGGGCATCGGTGCGGGCGCAGACGACGAACGTGCCGTCGCTGCAATCGACCGAGGCCTTCGCGGCCATCTCGATCTTTTCGCAGGCGTGCTCGATGGGCACCAACGCCTTGCCGTCGAGATGCCCGCAACGTTTGGGAAAGGCCTGGTCTTCGAGGTGCAGGCCGGCGGCTCCCGCGCGGCAATAGTCGATCACGGTGCGTCGGACCATCTCGCCCTCGCCGAAGCCGGTGTCGGCGTCGGCGAGCACGGGCAGGCCGGAGGCCCGGGCGACCTCCTCGATCTGGCGGACGAAGTGGTCGAGCGTGAGCAGGCCGATGTCGGGCACGCCGGCGATGACGCTGGTGGCGGCGCCCGAGACGTAGCAGGCGGTGAAGCCGGCCTTGGCGATGGCGGCTCCGCACAGCGCGCTGAATGCGCCGGGGGCGACGACCGTTCCGGCTTCCATCAATGCTCGCAGGCGTTGGCCAGGGCTCACCGGGTTGGGCACGGGTCCATCCTTTCCAGCATCCGCGGCGGATCGCCGGGTGAGGCCGCGTCTGAGGAGAACCAGCCAGGGCGTTTCCCTCTTGTGGAGACCCGGGGGTGGGCGGCGTCTACCCCGGCGTCTACCCCGGCGTCTACCCCGGCGTCGACGGTTTTCGGCGCCCCCTCACGATACGTCTCTGTGACTCGGCACGTTGTGGAACGGAGTTTTCTTCGCCCGAGCCTGGTGGAAGGGCGGCGCGGCTCCGGGTCAGGATTTGGTCAGGCGTTGGTCAGGCGGGCTGGGCGGGCGTTCCCATCGCGATCACCTGGTCGACGAGCGCGGCCGGGCTTTGCGCGCGGACGACGAGTTGCATGGTCGTCGGGATCACGAAGCCCTGATCCTGGGCGTGGCGGAGGAAACCGAACAAGGCGTCGTAGAAGCCGCCGGCGGGGCCGGGCAGGTCGAGGATGCCAATGGGCTTGCGTTGGAGGCGGAGCTGGTTCCATGTCATGGCCTCGAAGAGTTCATCGAGGGTTCCGACGCCGCCGGGCAGAACGATGATGGCATCGCACTCACGGGCCATGATCGCCTTGCGCTCGTGCATGGATTCGACGGTGATGAGGCGCTGGATGCGCTTGTGTGCGAGTTCGGTCTTGACCATGGAGACGGGGATAACGCCGGTGACGTGGACGGCTCGCTCGAGGGCGGCGTCGGCGAGGATGCCCATGAGCCCGACGTTTCCGCCGCCGTAGACGAGGTTGAGGTTGCGGTCGGCCAAAGCGTGTGCGGTGGCGCGGGCGGCGTGGGCGTAGGCGGAGTCGTTGCCGGCGCGGGCTCCGCAGAAGACGCAGATTGAGCGCACGGGGCCGAGCTGGGGCATGGGCGATGGTAGCGAGGGGTCAGCGATGCTTGGGCTGGTTCGCGGCCAAGGGTGTTCGGATTGAACGCAAAGGTCGCAACGTGCGCGAGGTGCGCGAAGGGGGGCAGATGAAGAGGGGGTGCTTCGTCGGCGTGGCGTGCGTCGCGCACGTTGCGTCGTTCGCGTTGCTCACGAATCCCCAGGATCCATGGAGTGTTTCCGGACCCTGCCCAACCGGCAGGGTTTGCGCCCCCGACACCACCGCACCCCAACTCGCTCGGGGGCTTGATCCGAGTCGCCCGACCGCCGATCGACCCAAGTGGTCGTCGCCGGCCCTTGTGGGTCGCCCGGCCGTCTGGGCCTCGGCCCGTGCCCTTGTGGAGGTAACACGCATGATTGGTCGGATCACCCTTTTCGCCGCCGGTTCACTCGCCCTGATTGCCGGCGGCTGCGGCACCGGCAGCAGCGCGCACTCCTCGTCTCGCCAGCCCTACCAGCCCGCCCAGGAGGTGGTGCAGTACGACGGGGTCGAGGGCATGTACAAGTCGGGCAACCTCTTCATGTCCGACCAGCCCGACCAGAACACGCTCCGCCGGTTTGCCCACTCGGGCGGCGCGGTGGTGATCAACCTGAACCAGCACGAACTCCAGAACATGGGGTTCTCGGAGTCGCAGGCGGTCAACGCCCTCGGGATGCGATACGTCTACATGCCGCTCATCAACCCGCAGATCACGCCGGCGATGGTGGAGAAGTTTGGCGAGGTCATGGCGAGCACCAATGGCCGCGTGCTCCTGCACGGGTTCGAGCAGTCGGACTCCGCGGCCCTGTGGTCGGCGTGGCTCATCCAGGAGAAGGGGTTTGACCCGCAGCTCGCGCTTGTTCTCGGTGGTTCGGCCGGGCTCACCTCCGAGCCGCTCGTGAACTCCGTGCGGTCGTTCTCGCCCAGCACGTTCGCGAGCGTGCAGACGGACAACTGAGCGGGGCGGGTCTCGCGCTCTGACTGACGAACAGCACGACCGATGGCATGGCGCCATCGGTCGCTTTGCTTTGGTCGCAAGCGAAGAGTGGAAACCCAGAGATACAGGGGCACAGAGAAAGGCCGGGATGGGGGCGCGCGAGCGTGATTGGCGTGGGCCGTGAGGACCACGCTGGAGGGTGGAAGGCCCGCTCCACCGTCATTGCCTCTCGCTGTGCCCTCTGTACGTCTGTGCTTCCCTCTCGCCTGCCCGCCCGGCACGCGGGCGCGGGGTTCGGTGGCGGGCCTCCGGCTGGCATGGCCCCAAACCACGCGGGGGTGAAGCATCCGGGTGGGGCGGGGATGAGTACGGAATAACCATGCGATGAGACTGGTTGGTTCCGGTGGCATGTGAAAGCAGCGACGAACGAGTTTTCGAGCACCCTCCTTCCGGGGCCGCGGGCCGAAATGGCCAGCGGCTCTGGTTTATGCCCCGCGCGCGAGGCGGGAGTCGGATCTTCTCTCTTCTCTCTTCTCTGGGAGCCGTGGGTCTGCCGGCCCGCGGCTTCGTTGTCATCTGGCCGCAGGCGTGAATACGCCGAGTGTCGGATTGACGCGGAGCGGACAACTCGCGTGCTCACGCACGCGGCCCTGCTCAATCGTGAATCGTCGCCGGGTCCTTGCCCTGCTCGATGGCTTCGATCTTGTGGACGCGGCGGGCGTGTCGGCCGCCCTCGAACTCGGTGTTGACGAAGGTGTCGACGATGGTGTCGATGAGGCGCTGGCCCAGCAGGTCGGCCGAGAGGCACAGCACGTTGGCGTCGTTGTGGCTGCGCGAGAGCTGGGCGGTGAGCTCGTCGTGGACGACGGCGGCCCGGACGCCGGCGATCTTGTTGGCGGCGATGGACATGCCGATGCCGGTCCCGCAGATGAGGATGCCGCGGTCGGCCTTGTGGGCGGCGATGGCGTTGCCGACCAGGAAGGCGAGCTCCGGGTAGTCGCAGGACTTGCCGTCGAGAGCGCCCAGGGTGGCGACCTCGTGGCCCTGTGCGGTGAGTCGCTCGGCGACCGAGCGGGCGCTGGTGTGCCCGCGATGGTCGGCGCTGATGGCGATCTTCATGCGGAACTCCGGGGCGGTGCGGGGTGCTCCCCGGACGCGGGGGGATCATACGGAGTTCAAGCGCGGGCCGGGGTGGGCGCGGAACGGATGCCACCAGTCCGCCGCGGCTCCGGGCGGCGCGACTGGTGCGAGCGTGCAAGGGCGCAAGCTCGCCCAACGCACCGTTCAGCCCAGCAGTTCTTCGAGGCGGCGTTGGATGAGCGAGCGAATCCGCTCGGCGGTTCGGGTGTAGACCTCGAGCGGGCCGCCGATGGGGTCGGGGATGTCCGCGCCCTCGGGGTCGAGGGTGGTGGTCTTGCCGACGGCGGTCGGGTCGGCGGCCAGGACCGCGGCGACGTGGGACCGGGACATTCCCAGGATGAGGTCGGCTTCGGCGATCATGTCGCGGGTCAGGTTGCGGGAGCGGTGGTTGGAGAGGTCAAGGCCCGCGGCGTTCATGGCGGTGACGGCCTCAGGGGTTGCGGGCGCGCCGGTGGAGGCCGCGGCGCCAGCGGAGATCACGCGCACCTCGACGCCGCCGGCTTTGGCGATCTGCTCGCGGGCGATGGCCTGGGCCATCGGGCTGCGGCAGGTGTTGCCCGTGCAGACCAGCAGGACGGTGTGGCGGGCCTTGCGGCGGACGTATCGCTCGTCGAGCGCGCCCTCGCGCACGACCTCGAAGCCGCCGGCGGGGTCGAGGCGGACGGTGGTGGAGGCGTGGACGAGCCGGGTCGGGCCGTCGTCGATGATGAGATCGACGCCCGGGATCGCGGCGGCATTTGCGGGGGTGCGCTCGTCGTTGGCCCCCAGGGCGCGGAGGCGGTTGCCGATGATGGGAACGCCGGCGCGTTCGATGATGCGCCGGGTGAGGGCGTGGTCTGGGACGCGGACGATGATCTCTTCGCTGCCGGCGCTGGTGGCGTCGCGACCGGGGATCGTGCCGAGCATCTCACGGCATCGCCGCTGCTGCTCGAGGCTGAGCCTGACCTGGAAGGAGACGGGACCGGGGGTCAGGCGTCGAAGCAGGCGGCGATGGACGCGGTGCAGGGGTTCGAGGGCTTCGGTGGCGTGCTCGGTGCTGGCGGCGTGCCAGGCGGCGGTGATGCCTCCCTCACCCCGAAACAGCGACCTGAGGCGGGCGGTAGCGCCCGGGTGCAGGGCCGAGCCCATCAGCCCGTACACCGTCTCGGTGGGCAGGACGACCAGGCCGCCGTCGCGCAGCAACGCGGCGGCCTCTTCGACCAGCCCGGTGGCGTCGCGGGCGCGGGCATCGCGCAGGATGTCGGTCTTGGCCGGCAACATCCGTAAGTATCTGGGGGCTGGATGGTGCGGGCGAGCCCGGAACTGATTCAGGGATCTGTGAGGGTCGGCGGCTCGTGACCCCCGATTCGACGGACGAAGAACGCGATGAAGGCGAAGCGGTCGGCCTCGACGACGATGGGCACCCAGGCGGTGTCGAAGTCGGAGTAGTAGCGGTGGCGCCAGACGTGGTCCTCGCGGTCGTAGAAGTGGCCCCAGCCCGAGCGGTGGATCGGGACTGGGCGATCGACAACACGGGTGCCTTGGCCCAGGTACCGGCTGGTCCAGATGGCGTAGTCGGCCCCCATGCGCCGGGCCATGGCTTCGAGCGTCCCGTCTTCGGGGCGGACCACGTCGGTGGTGGCGAATGACGAGTGGCCCAGCAGGACCGTGTTCTCTGGCGAGTCGTGGAGTTGCAGGGCGATGAGCAGGCGGGTCGTGGCCGCTTGGCGTTGCTCGACCGACCATTCCGAGACGTGGGTGTCGGAAGCGGCCTCCTGCTCCTCCAGTTCGTGCAGGGCCGACTCGACGCGCTCCCACGGGGCTTCCCGCACGATGACCGGGTGCTCGCCCGGGTAGCGGAGTGCGGCGGCGCCGGCGGCCAGGGGGCTGGGGCGATAGGCGTCCTGCCAGATGGAGGTGCAGGCGGGCAGGAGCAGTGCGGCCATGGCGAGGACGAGGGCCGAGATCGCGCGGACCGCGAGTTGCATGGGGGATGGTACGGGCTGGTGGTCCCAAACGCAGGACGCGAGCCGGTGTGCCGTGAGCCAAGACGCAACGGCACCTGCCAAGCCGATGAGCGTCCCGCGCAGGTGTCCCCGTCTCTCCGCATTCGTGCGGGTCTGGAAAGCCCCGCCCCCTGTCTCCCGGGTTCGCCCTGCCCTCTGCGGGCCTTGCGCCATTCCGCGGCGCCGCAACGGGGGGAGCGGGGAGCGCGCCCTTGGCGTGGTGCCCGCCCGGTCG
>CAZHKB010000180.1:0-6028 GCA_964533405.1 uncultured Phycisphaeraceae bacterium
TCTTAGCCTGAAGATCCCGCATCCTCTCCAGAATCTCAAGAACCCGCCGCGCAGAATTCGTCATGTTCGAGGTCATGACGAAGCGTATTCCTAATCTGTAACCCTAGAACTTCTTCCTCAGCCTCGCCGGCGCGATGCCCAGTTGGCCGCGATACTTCGCCACCGTCCTACGCGCGATCTCCAGCCCGCGCTTCTTGAGTTCTTCGACCAGGGCGTCATCGCTGAGCGGGGCCGCCGGGTCTTCGGCATCAATGCACTCACGCAGGGCCGCCTTGATCGCGTCCCAGGACACGTCCTCGCCCGCCTCGTTCTGCGTCCCGCCCGTGAAGAACCGACGCAGCGGCACGATCCCGCGCGGCGTCTCCAGAAACTTCTCCGCCACCGCCCGGCTCACCGTCGCCACATGGATGCCAAGCCGTTCGCCCACCGCTGTCATGGGCAAGGGCTTGAGCGCCTGCGGCCCCAGATCGAAATAGTCCCGCTGCTCCTGCACCACCACCTCGATCACCCGCAGCAGCGTGCGTTTGCGCTGCTCGACAGCGTCGATCAGGAACTGGGCGTTGGAGAGGTTGGTCTTGAGGAACTCGCGGTCGTGCCGCGGCACCACGCGGTCCTTGCTCATCAGCGCGTACTCGCGGTTGATCCGCAGCGAGGGCAGCGTCCGGTCGTTCAGGTACGCGATGTACCGGTCCTGATCCTCATCAAACTCGACGATGGCGTCGGGGATGATGGGCTCGGGGGCTTCCTCGACCAGGCGGCGGGCCGGGGCCAGGCTCAGGCGACGCATGAGGCCGAGGCCCGCCTTGATGTCCTCGATGGTCAGGCCCGTCCGCTCGCTGATCCGGGGCAAGCGGTTCTGCATCAGGTCGTCAAGGTGGTGCTCGACCAGTTCGCGGGCGACCCGCAAGGCCCGACCATGCTCCGCATCATCGCCCTGTCGGCGGAACGGATGGTCGTCGTCCTCGAGCGCGTCGAGTTGGAGCAGCAGGCACTCGCGGGCATCGCGGGCCGCCACGCCGGGGGGCTCGAGCAGCAGCTGCACCGCCGCCAGGGCCCGCTCCAGGTCCGCCACCGCGATCGGCTTCATCCGCTCGGGCGCGTGGTCGGCCACGGTCTCCAGCGGCGTTCGCAGGTAGCCGTCGTTGTCCAGCGACTGGATCAGCAGTTCACCCAGGGGCCTCAGCGGCTGCTCGACATCGGCCACGCCCCACTGGCCCATCAGCTGCTCGCCCAGCGACGCCGAACGCGAGGGAGCGGCCGCCATCGCCTCGTGCTTGGCGTCGCGGTCGGCATCGCCCCGCACCCGCATGGTCGAGAGGGCTTCCAGACCGGCATCGCGCCGCTCCTCGCCCCGCTCTTCGTGGCCCGGCGTGGGCTCATCGCCCTCGGTGATCTCGGGATTCTCGGAGACGAAGTCGTCCAGGCGGGCAAAGTCCTGCTCGCCGGATTCGTCGACCTTCAGTTCGCCGTTGGAAGCCGACCCGTCCGACGGGGCGGGCGCGGTGGGCTCGCCATCGGCCTCCACCAGTTCGAGGGTGGCGTTGGACTCGAGTTCCTGCTCGATGCGTTCCTGCAGCTCAACCAGCGGCATCTGCAGGATCTCCATGGACTGGATCATCCTGGGGGCCAGCTTCATCGTCTGGCCGAGCCGCATGTGCTGGGAGGTCTCGAACCGCATCGGCCGCTCCGGCGTGTGGACCGGACCCCGGCGTCCGCCGAGATCCCGGGCGTGGGTCGCCCGTGGGTGTTGTTCGGGCGTCTGGTACGCCCTTTGCAGTCAATCGTATCGGCATGGCGGTTGCAGGGGCGAGAGAAACAGGAATCACCACGGCACAGAGACACAAAGGAAGGCAGAGGCGGGGAGAGGGGCCGCGGGAATGAACCACTGGGCGTACGACAAAGCTCCCCCGCCGCAATCCCGATCGCCGCCTCCGTCTGTGGCGCTGTATCTCTGTGCCTGTGTGGTGAATCTCCCCGACGAACCCGCCGCGCGTATGCTGGCAGCCTAGCCCCAGCACCACGGAGGGTGCCCATGCCCCAGCAGTCGCTCCTGCACGCCGAGCCCGTCATGGAAGAGACCAAGCCCGGCAAGAAATCCAGGTCCAGGGCTGGCGACGGTGCGCCCGCGTCGAGCGGCGGCGGCGGTGGGGGGGCCAAGAAACCCCGCGCCACCGCCGAGACCATGGCCAAGGGCCAGCGCGATATCTCTGTCTCCGAGTTCTTCGCCAAGAACCGCCACCTGCTCGGGTTCGACAACCCGCGCAAGGCGCTGCTGACCACGGTAAAGGAGGCCGTCGACAACTCGCTGGACGCCTGCGAAGAAGGCTGCATCCTGCCCGAGGTCGCGGTGGTCATCGAGGACTTGCAGCCCGACCGCGCGGCTTCCGCGAAATCCTCACGCTTCCGTGTCACCGTCGTGGACAACGGCCCCGGCATCGTCAGGAAGCAGGTCGAGAACATCTTCGGGCGGCTGCTCTTCGGCTCCAAGTTCCACCGCCTCAAGATGTCGCGCGGGCAGCAGGGGATCGGCATCTCGGCCGCCGGCATGTACGGGCTCATCACCACCGGCAAGCCCATGCTCATCCAGACCCGCCCCAAGGCGGGAAGCCCGGCCCACCACATCGAACTGGCGATGAACACCAAGACCAACCGGGCCGAGGTCACGGCCGACGAAGAAACCGAGGACTTCCCTCTGCAGCGCCTGCGCGATCTGCCGCAGGCCCGGGAACTGCCTGACTTTCTCGAGGTCGATCGCTTCCCCACCGGCACGAGCGTGACGATCGAGCTAGAGGGCAAGTACCAGCGCGGGCGCGGGTCGGTCGATGAGTTTCTGGAACTGACCGCCATCGCCAACCCCCACGCACGGCTCACGCTGGTGCGTCCGACCCGCGTGACGGAGGAGGACGATGACGCGCCCCTGCTCAGGGGCAGGCGCGGCAAGGCCGGGGCCAGCGAGCCCCAACCACCCGCCCCGCAACCCGTCACAGGGCAGCAGGCCACACCTGTCGACGACGCCGCCCCACCCGCGCCAGCGGAGACCGTCACGCAGGACCTCGGCCCCATCGTCGTCTTCCCCCGCGCCGTCGAGCAGCTCCCCCCCGAGACGCAGGAGATCCAGCCCCATCCGCGCGGCGTGGAACTGGGCATCCTGCTCCAGATGCTCAAGGAGGCCACCGCCGAGCGCGACAACTACTCGCTGTATGCCTTCCTGCAGGACAAGTTCAGCCGAATCTCGCCCTCGACCGCGTCGGAGTTGTGCACGACGATCGGTGTGACGAGCCGGACCAAAGTGAGCGACGTGGAGCCCGCGCAGGCCGAGGCGTTGTTCAAGGCGTTTCAGGAGGCCAAGCTGCCCCCGCCGCCGACCGACTGCCTGGCCCCGATCGGCGTGCAGCAGCTGCTCAAGGGCATGTTCAAGGGCGTGCGGGCCGAGTTTTACGCCGCCAGCAGCCGCGAGCCCGACGTGTACCGCGGGCGACCATTTCTGATCGAGGCCGCCATCGCGTTCGGGGGCGACCTGCCGGCGGACGATTCGGCCCGCGTGATCCGCTTCGCCAACCGCGTGCCGCTGCTGTACCAGCAGTCGGCGTGCTCAAGTTTCAAGGCGGTGGTGGAGACGAACTGGAAGAACTATGACCTGCAGCAGCCGCGCAGCGGCGTGCCCACGGCGCCGCTGGTCGTGATGATCCACATGGCCAGCGTGTGGGTGCCGTTCACGAGCGAGAGCAAGGAAGCAATCGCGGATTACGACGAGATCCGCAAGGAGATGCGACTGGCGCTGATGGAGTGCGGGCGCAAGCTGGGCGCGTACCTGCGAAAGCGGCAGCGGATGCGGCGCGAGGGCCAGCGGCGCGACGTGTTTGAGCGGTACATCGGCGAGATCGCCAAGGCGGCCTCGAACCTGACCGGCACCGACGCCAGGGAGCTCTACGACGCGCTGCTCAGGCAGGCCAAGCGCCGAACCGAGATCGCCGACGCCAAGCTCAATGACGAGGGCAAGGTCGTGAAGGATGAGGAGGATCTGGAGAGCGACGCGGGCGTGGTGATCGTCCCCAGAGCGGATGCCGACGCCCACTCGGACCCCGAGCCAACCGCCCCGCCGCCGCCGAAGCCCTTACGCCACAAGCCCCGCGCCGAGGACTCCGAGGCCGGCGTCGACCGCGGGCCCGAACCCGAGCCCGCCGCCCTGTTCAAAGGCGACACCCCGCCGCCACCAAAGAAGAAGGTGCTCAAAAAGGTTCTGAAGAAGGTGCTCAAGAAGAACCCCCGCGGGTAGCCCAAGCGCCCACGGCCCAGCACGCTACTCCACCACCCAAGCCCCTTCCCCCACCAGCGCGAACTCCCCGGGCGTGCTCGGAAAGAACAAGTCCTCCGACACGTCGAACCCTTCGGCCCACACCACGCCCAGCTCCGGCGTCTGCCGAAGGTCCACCCGCTCCCGGTCCTCATAGGGGTCGGCCAGCGGATCGGTCGTCATGACCTCGACCGTCGGTTGGCACGGGTCCTCGGGCGACCAGTCCACGACCACGGCCCGCCGAGCATCGCTCAGCACCACCATCGTCCCCGGCGCGAACGCCGGCACGCACGCGAGCAGCGCGCGGTACACGACCGGATCGATCCACCGCGCGCAAGGCCCGCCGCGCATCAGTTTCAGCGCGCGGACCGTCGACATCCTCGCCACCCGCCCCCGCTCGCCCGGCGGGAACCGCAGGCGATCAAACAGGTCCGCGCACGCCGCGATCCGCGCGAACACGTGGATGTCGTGCCCCGCGGCCTGCCTCGCGTCGGCCTGTCCAGACTGCACCAGCGGGAACCCCGTCCCGTCGTACTTCTGGTGGTGGTGCAGCACCACCGCCGCGGCCGTCGGGTCCATCTCGCGTCGCACGCGCTCGAACCCGATCATCACATGCTTCTGGAACTCGGGGTCCTTGTCGTCCTGCGTCTTGCCCCAGCGCGTCACCACTTCCTCGGGCAGCTCGAGCATGCCGATGTCGTGCAGCATCGCGCCCAGGCCCAGATTCACGGCGTTCTTGGCCGCGCTAGCCGGGACGCGCTGGCGCTCCCGAACCAGGTAGAAGTCCAGGCGCAGCCCCAGCAGCAGGCTCAGGTGGCAGACGTTCACCGCGTGCGCCAGCATCGGCGCATCCAGGCGGCTGGTCTGCTGCACGAACACCATCGAGGCCCGGCTGGTGGTCAGCCGGTTGAGCAGGCACCCGATCGCGTCGCGATAGGCTGGCCAGTCCAGCCGCGCGCTCGACCCGCGCAGCACCGCCCGGAACGCCCCGCCCACCTGCTGCGCGATCCGGCTCCGCTCCCGAAACACCTCCGGGCACACGTGCTCGCGCACGAACTCGAGGCCAGGATACTCGATCCACACCGCGTCGCACTCGATCTCCGCCAGGCGCATGATCTCGTACTCGCCCAGCACCACGCCGGGGCGCAGCAGGAACATGCCCGGCTGGCGAGGATGATCGATCACCGCCGCCAGCCGCATTCCCGGACGCGCGTCACGGATCGGAACCCTCAGCATGAACCCATCTCCGCCATAAGGGCCAAGATCGGGTGTTCCAATCGGCCCTTTGGTCCAATGCCAGCGTGGGCCACTCTCTGGCGGTTCTCGGTCCCGCCCGCCTGCAGGCCCGTTGCATCTTCACGCGCGGCGCGAAGCGTCCGCGGTCGCACGACGTGACTCGCGAGTCCATCATCACCCACGGCAAACGCATTATCTGAGGGTCATGACTAGCTGAGCCTCACCGGAAGCTTCCGGATAGGCTGATTTCCTGTGCGAAACCGCTATTTCGTCCGTTCACGAATCTCCGAGGCTTCTTTCCGCCGGTTCCTGCGGCATGTGGCGGTCGATCTGACCGCCGTGCAGATCGCCACGCTGACCGGCCTCAACCGCAACACCGTTAATCGGTTGCTGGCCTGCCTGCGCGAGCGCATGGCCGAGGCGTGCGAGCTGGAGCGGCCCTTTGATGGCACGATCGAGGTCGATGAGAGTTACTTCGGCCCACGCCGCGTCAAGGGC
>CAZHKB010000181.1:0-6014 GCA_964533405.1 uncultured Phycisphaeraceae bacterium
CCACCCCATCGCCATCTTCGGCAACTACGACGTCGACGGCATCACCGCCACCGCCATCCTCTACCACACCCTCCGCCTGCTCGCCCCCGAAGCCGACATTCGCACCTACGTCCCTCACCGCCTCGACGAGGGCTACGGCCTCTCCACCGAAGCCCTGCTGCAACTCGCCTCCGAGGGCGTCAAACTCGTCGTCTCGGTGGATTGCGGCATCACCGCCTGCGAGCCCGCACGAACCGCCAAACACGCCGGGCTCGACCTCATCATCACCGACCACCACACCCCGCCGTCGTGCGCGGCCCAACTCCCCGACGCCTACGCCATCGTCCATCCGCGCCTTCCAACCGAACCACCCGCCTCCCACACCCCCTACCCCTTCGGCGACCTCTGCGGCGCGGGGGTCGCCTACAAACTCGCCTGGCGTCTGTGCACCAAGGCCGCCGGCACCCCCAAGGTCGCCCCGCCCGTCCGCCAGCACCTGATCGACATGCTCGTCCCCGCCGCGCTGGGCGTCATCGCCGATGTCGTCCCTCTGCTGGGCGAGAACCGAATCATCGCCCGCCACGGCCTGGCCCTGATGAAACAGTCGTCCATCGAGGGCCTCCGCGCCCTGATCGACGCCTCGCGACTCGGCGGCGACAAGATCGACGCCGAGGACGTGGGCTTCCGCCTCGCCCCGCGCCTCAACGCCGCTGGCCGCATGGGCCACGCACGCGAGGCACTCGAACTGCTCACCACCGCGACCGGCCCGCGAGCCCAGGAGATCGCCCGCTCGCTCTCCAAACTCAACGACCAGCGCCGCACCGCCGAGCGCCAGATCGCCGACTCCGCCTCCGAGCGCGCCGTGGCCGAGGGCATGGCCCAGGGCGATGGGCGCATCATCGTGCTGGCCGACGCGACCTGGCACCGCGGCGTCGTGGGCATCGCGTGCTCGCGCCTCGTGGACAAGTTCGGCCGCCCCACCATCCTGCTCCAGCGCGAGGGCGACCTCTGCACCGGCTCAGCCCGCTCCATCGACGCCTACGACCTGCACGCCGCGCTGGATTCCTGCTCCGACCTGCTCGAAAAATTCGGCGGGCACGCCATGGCCGCCGGGCTGAGCGTCCGCGTCGATCGCCTCGCGCAGCTGGGCGAGCGCCTGCAGGCCCACGCCGCCGCCCGCCTCACCGAGGGCGACCTGGTCCCCAGCATCCACTACGACGCCCACGCGCGGCTTCACGAACTCACGCTTGACGCGATGTCGGCCCTCGCCAGCCTCGGGCCGTTCGGTGCGGGAAACCCGCGCGTCCGCCTCGTGCTTCGCGGCGTTCGCCTCTCGCAGCCGGTCCGAACCCTGGGCAGCTCGGGCGAGCACATCGCCCTGCATGCCCAGCAGGACGGGCGGGCCGTCCGGCTGGTCGGCTGGAACCTGGCCCAGCACGCCCAGGGGCTGCGGGCGGGGCAGTTGTTTGATGCGGTGGTCGAGCCCAAGATCTCGACGTGGTCAGGACCGGCGGCGATCGAGCCCGAGGTT
This sequence comes from uncultured Phycisphaeraceae bacterium, assembly GCA_964533405.1. Taxonomy (GTDB): domain Bacteria; phylum Planctomycetota; class Phycisphaerae; order Phycisphaerales; family UBA1924; genus JACKHA01. The sequence continues at coordinate 1,511 of CAZHKB010000181.1, forward strand.
GTTGACTTTAGCCGTACGTTGTCCTAATATAGAGCCGGGTCAGCGGAGTCGAGCGGTCCGGTTAGGGCGGTGCCCGCCCCCCGTCGGTCGATCTGGCTGTTGATTGCAAAAACCCGTGGGACCTCGATTCTGAATCGCACCGCGGGCTCCGCCTGCCCGCGGCTGACGCTCCGCCACCCGCCTCCACGAACAAGCCGCGGGCTCACGCCGCGCGGCTCATCATCGCTTCCCGGTGTGCCATCCGGCCCGGGCGACCCGCGCTCAGTTCTCCGGCGCCGCCGCCTGCGTCATCAGCCCGGACAACGCCGATTCCACCATCTCGTTGCCCGGCTCGATCCGCTGAGCGATCCGCAGCTCGCGGATGGCCAGGTCCGTCCGCCCCGCGTCCACCAGCACCAGCGCCTGCATCACGCGGATGGAGATATCCTCCGGGGCCGCATCCAGGGCATCATCCAGGCTGGTCAGGGCGCCCGTGAAGTCGCCCATGCGCCGCTGCCACATCGCCCGCAGGATGTACCCCTCGCTGCGATACGGCGCCAGCCCGACGATCCGGTTGGCGGCCTCCCGCACGCGCCCCAGGTCCCGCAGTTCGAGCGACACCTGCCCCAGCAGCACCCACGCCTGCACGTCGTTGGAACCGTCGGCCGAGGTGAGCTTCACCAGGATCTCCCGCGCCTCGACGGGGCGGTTGAGCTGCTGCAGGCACTGCACGCGCAGGTGCATCAGGTCGCGCCGATCCTCGTTTTCCATCTTCCGAAGCAGCGACGCCAGGTAGAAGTCCGCCTCCGAGTAGTTCTCGACCTGCATGAGAGCCCCCACGAGGTCCTCGGTGGCCGACTGGTCCTCGGGCGCCAGCACGCGGGCCTGCCCGAAGCGGTTGGCCGCCTCGGTCGCGTCGCCCCGCATCATCGCCATGTGCCCCAGCAGCTGCTGCACCCCCGCGTCCAGGCGGAACGTCTGCTCGCGCTCGAGCAGGAACGCCGCCGCGTCGTCGCTGTCGCCCATGTCGATCATCGTCTCGGCCGCCGCCAGCGCGAACTGCGGGTTGGCCGGCGACATCTCCGCCGCCTTCAGGTACTGCGCCAGCGCCAGGTCACGGTTCTGCACCCGCTCGTTGATCACGCCCTGGTAGTACTGGGCGTCGACATTCGTCGGCGCCAGCTCGGCCGCCCGCACGAACGACTCGAGCGCGGGCGCCAGCATGTTCCGCTCCGACAGGATCCGCCCCCGCAGCACGTGGCTCCGCGCCACCCGGTCGTTGAGCGCGATCGACGCCTCGATCTTCACCAGCGCCTTCTCCGTATCACCGGCCAGGAACGCCTGCTCGGCCATCTGGAACTCGTTGGCCGACTTCAGGTCGTCCATCCGCTGCTCCGCCGCGTTCAGGTGGTCGCCCGTGTACTTCCCGTGCCCCTGGCACCCGCCGACGGCGGCGATCAGGCACGATGCAAGCAAACCCGTGGCGGCGGCGGCGCGCGTCTTCATGGCATCATCTCCGTGAGGAACCAAACTCAAAGACGAACTCGCCGGCGGCCTTCCACTTCTGGAGGGTCCCGCCGGCGATGCGGTCGGAACAGTCTGCGCTATCGGTCGCTTTGCATCACGGGTTTCCAGACGTGCTGGATTCCTGGACCTCCGCCAGCGAGCCGGGCTGATTCTGCGCGGGGTTCGGCGAGATGGTCTGGCGCCCCTTGGACCCGAAGATCCAAGCCAGGCGTCCGTACACGCTCGTGGGCGTCGACTGGGCCGAGTTGGTCTGCGCGATCGGGTAGAACCCGTTGGCGTCCGGCTGCACGCTGGGCAGCGTGCTCGCCTGCATCGCCTGGGCCGGCAGGAATGGGAACATCGGAACGCCGCCCGTCGGGACGGCGCTGGTCCGGGCCGCCGGCTGGCTGCTGGTCGCCGCGCCGGTGCCATTTGTGGTGGTGCTGTTCGTGGTGGTGTTGCTGGTCGTGGTGGAGGTATTGGCGTTGGAGGCGGTCTGCGAGGCGGCGCTCACGGGCTGGCTCGGGGTCATCGTCGAGGCCACGGACTGCGACGGGGTCGAGGTCGTGGTCCGGGCCGTGGGCTGGCCAGTGGACTGACCAGTGGTCTGGCCAGTGGACTGACCAGTGGTCTGGCCGGTGGTCTGGGCCGTGCTCCGACCCGTGGTCTGAGACGGGCTGTTCGCGTTGGTCTGGCCCTGGGTCGAGCCCGTGGGCTGGTTGGTCATGGCGTTGGACCACGAGTAGTCGTTGCGGCTGGTGTTGTTCGAGCCGTTGTTGCGGAAGGACTGCCCGTTGAAGACCTGGCCGTTCACGCTCTCGTCGCCGTCATTGAACTCGTTGCTGCCTTCGAACTCGTGGTTCTCGAAGTCTCCGTTCGTCGCGTCGTTGTTGTTGGCGTCGTTGCTGTTGAACCCGTTGCCCGAGCCGAACCGGTCGTTGTTCAGCCCGTTCTCGAACCCGTCGTTGCCCGAGTCCGTGTTCACGCCCGTGACGGTGGTCGCCGGGATGCTGTTCAGGTTCTCCCAGCGGTCGTCCGCACGCACCAGGCTGGTGAACTCGGCCAGCGCCTCCTGACGCGCCGACCGGATGCGGTTGTCAACCTCGTGGTTCACGATGTCATCGAGCATGCTGCCCGAAGGACTCACGGTGGGCTCGGAGAGCAGGCGCTCCCGCAGGCGGATCGCGTCGGGCATGTTTGGCCTGAGGTGCAGCGCGCACCGCACGTTGTAGAGCGCGCCGTCCATGTCGCCCTCGGCCGCCAGCTTCTCGGCCCGGATCAGCATCTGGCCCGCCCGGCGCTCGCGGCTCCACGGAAGGAGCCCCTCGCGGGAGCCGATCCGCACGCGCTCCACATAGTCCATGCCGCGCCGGCCCTGGTCGATCAGCGTCTCGTCGTTCATGATCGTGGTCTTGATCATGAAGATCACCTCGGAGCGATCCGTCGAGTCGTTGTGCCCGCGGAAGGGCGTGCCCACGATCGGGATGTCGCCCAGGAACGGGATCTGGCGGCGACCCGCGAGGGTGCTCTCGGTGAACAGACCGCCCAGCACGATGGTCTGCCCGTCGCGCACCGTCACGTTGGTCACGATCTCGCTGGTGTCCTCGTCGGGAATCGTCACGGGGCTGCCGTTGCTGTCGGTGACCGTCCGGAGGATCGGGCGCGAGACCTCGGGGCGGAGTTCCATGCGGATCTCGCCGTGCTGCGTGATCCACGGGCGGAACGAGAGCTGGGTGCCGGTGTCCAGGAACTCGACGCTCTGCTGCGTGCTGGTGTCCGTGGTCGTGGTCTGGAGGTAGCCGATCCGGCGTCCGACCTGCACGCGCCCCTGCTGGCGGTTCAGGCACAGGATCTTGGGGTTGGACACGACCGTGGTGTCCGTCACCTCGTCCAGGAACCGCATGAACACCGCCACGTCGTTGTCGATGATGCCGATCTTGAGCCCGCCAGCCTGGTTGGTCTGGCCGACCGTCGAAGACAGCCCACGCCCCTCGCCGTCGCTGGGCACCGCGCCGTCGTCGCCGCCGATGCCGTTGATCATGTTGTTCACGCCGTTGAGCGGCCCGCCGATGAACTCCGAGAAGTCAAGGTCGCCGATCAGCGAGAAGTCCACGCCGAACGCGTTCTCCTCCTTCAGCGTCGCCTGCAGGATCGTCGCCTCCACCAGCACCTGCTGCGGGCGGGTGTCGATCTGGGCGACCAGAGCCTCGATCTCCGCGACATGGTCCTCGAAGTCGAACACGATCATCATCGCGTTGCCCGCGTACATGTCGGCGCCCGAGGGCGTCTCCTCATTGATCGTGAAGTCCTCGGTCCGCCCGTTGGTCCGGATCTCACCCACGTCCGAGAGCAAGGGGCTGACGTACTCGGCCGCGTCCACCGCCGAGAGGTAGCTCAGGTGGATGATCTTGGCGACCGGGAGCCGGCTCTCGGCCGCGATCTTGGCGATCTCCTCGGTCGTCATGACGTAGATCATGTTGCCCTGCTCGACGTAGCCATACCCATATGTGTGGAGCACGGCGTCGAGCGCCTCGTAGAACGTCACGCCATACAGGTTCGCCGTCACGCTCGCGTTGACGTTCGGCCCGGCGATGATGCTCTTCTGGCTCTGCAGCGACAGCAGCTGGAGCACGTTGGCCAGGTCCTCATCACGCACGTGCAGCTCGACGGTGAGGTTATCGTCCACCGTCACCTCGCCGGAGCGATCAATGGACGAGGGCGGGGTCTGCGTCTGGAACCCGCGGCTGCCGCCCGAGCGCGTGGCGCCCGGCTGGCCCAGCGCGGTGCTCGTGCCGGCGACCAGAGCGAGCAGGAAGGCCGCGGACCTCAGCGTCCGCGAGGCCGTGCCAGAGGTCCGATTCTTCAGCGTCTGCATGGTCGCGTGTCCTTGGTTCACGGGGTGAGTGGCCTGTCGCTGGGCCCGCGTCGGGCTTCCCCCGCGCACACAATGCGCGAACACGGGGAGACGCGGCAATCCGCGGCACTTGTGTCGTCCACTACCGCCCGTGACTTTCGGAGG
>CAZHKB010000182.1:0-6002 GCA_964533405.1 uncultured Phycisphaeraceae bacterium
GGAGGGGGCAGCGGGAGGACGACACGCTGGTCGAGGACTACGCCAGCGGGGGTCACGAGCGAGGTGAGGGATGTGTCGGCGGGGTCCATCGCGACGACCACCGCGCCGGTGAGGTCGCCGATGGTGGCGGTGCCGGAGACGGTGCCGAAGAGCGGATCGGGAAGGGACTCGCTGCCGTTCAGGACGATGTGGCCGTCGAGGATCATCGAGTCGCGGGCGATGAGGTCCAGGCCCGAGTCTTCGATGAGACCGCCGGGGGCGTTGAAGAGCGTGCCGGCGTCGCGGCGGAGCAGGGTGATCGTGGGTGAGGTGACGAGCAGGTCGCCGGCGGCGACGATGTCGCCGAGGGTGGCGTGGTCGGTGGCGAGAATCTCGAGGCTGGTGAGGCTGGTGAGCTTCTCGTTCTGGCCCATCTCGAAGGCGGCGACGGCGAACTGGGCGGGCTGGGCGTCTGTGGGACCCAGGGGGAGCGGCGCGGCGTGGACCACGATCGAGGCACGGTTGGAGATGGAGCGGAGGCCATCGGCGCCGGCGGTGGAGAGGCGGAGGGTGCCGATGGAACCGGCGTCGGTCTGGTCATCGGCTCCGCCCACGCGTCCGGCGAAGGCGATGAGGCCGCCGTCGCCGGTGCGGATGGTGATGTCGTGGGTCCCGGCATTGGCGAGCAGGTCGCCGCCGAAGCGGATGGTTCCGCCGCCGATGGATGGGGCGGACCCTGGGTCGAGATCGCTGCTGGTGGACTCGAAGAGGACGGAGTCGAGGGCGAGCACGTCGCCGTTGAAGGTCTGGTCGCGCTGGGTGCGGACGACCAAGCTGGAGCCGGGGGAATCAAAGTGCGAGGCGCCGCCGACGGTGAGGGCCAGGAGCGGGTTGATGGAACCGACCGAGTCGCGGAAGAAGGTCTGGCCGACGAGTGTGAGTGTGCCGGAGTCGGGGGCGAGGCCGTCGACGGTGCTCAGGAAGTCGAGGAGTGGGGCGGAGAGATTTGGGCTCTCGGTGATGAGAACCTCGCCCTGGTAGGTCTGGGAGATGGTGGCGCCGACGGTGCGGCGGATGGTCGAGCGACCGACCACGCGGAGCTCTTGGAGAGACATCTGGGAGTCGATGAACGTGCGAGCGGCGCTGGCGGGCTGGGTGCCGGAGGCGGAGCGGAGGGTGAGGAAGGCGCCGGCGAACTTGTCGCCGGTGTCGACGTGGACATAGCCCTCGAAGGACTCGGCGAGGTAGGAGACGGCGTGGGTGGTGCCGGTGAACTGGACCTGCTCGGGGATGTGTGAGTCGAGGAGTGTGGCGTCCTGGCGGATGGAGAACTCGAGGGGCTGGCTGGCGCCCTGTGCGGAGCCGGTGAAGCGTGGGCTGTTGGTGATGGCGTGGACGGCGCTGTCGCCGCCGGCGGCGTCGGGGTCGCCGCCGATGAGTTCGATGAAGGGAGCGGCGATGCCGACGGCGTTGAAATCGAAGAGGACGTCGCCGGTGCCGTCGAGGCCTGACTGGAAGAGGGCCTGGTGGCCGGCGCGGAGGAGGCCGGAGAGTTCGACGTTGTCTTCGGAGCGGAAGCGGCCAAAGGTTGTGAGGCTGAGGTGGTCGTCGATGCGTGTGAAGTCGGTGGCGTGGGCGTCGACGGAGAGGAGCTGGTAGTCGAAGCCGCCGAGCCCCGCGGCTGGGTTCTCGATGCCCAGCGAGCTGAAGAGCGCGAAGCCGTCGGTGATACGGACGACCAGGTTGGTGGTCTGCGGGTTGGAGAGGAAGTTGAACTGGCCCGAGCCGATCTGTCGGTCGTTGGCCTGGGTGAGGCGGACGGTGTTGCCCTCGGGGACCTTGGCTTCGCGGAGGTTGAAGAAGCCGGTCTGGGCGGTCATGTTGACATCGGAGACGGTGGCGACGAGATACGCGCCGTCTGTCGTGTAGTCCCAGGAGTCTTCGTGGGCGGTGAGTTCGAGGTTGGTGGCGGTGACGGTGATGGATTCGGAGGGGCCGGGGACCCAGTTGGGAGGCTGGCGGCCGAACTCGATGTCGGTGCCGGCGGTGTAGGAGGCGAGGCCTTGCGAGGTGACATCGTCCTCGAAGCGCAGGGCGCCGGAGGCGGTGGCGAGGATCTCGCCCGCTTGCATGGGTCCGGTGACGCCGTTGTATTCGCCGCCGAAGATGAGGTCGCCGTTGGTGACGTGGATCTCGACGTTGGTGGATGCCGGGTTGGCGAGCAGGCCGCCGGAGGGGCCGGAGGTGCGGAAGTAGCGGGTGGCGCCCTGGGTGATGCGGAGCCAGTTTCCGGCGGGAGTGGCGGCTTGGCCGAACGCGGCGTGGCCGGTGGAGGCCAGCAGCGTGATATCGCCCTGGAGGGAGGTGAGGTTGGTGCCCAGCAGGACCTGGTCGTTGATGTTGCGGCCGGCCTGGAGGTTGAGGAAGTCGGCGGCGATGGTGAGGTCGAGGGTGAAGAGGACGATGGGGTTCGAGAAGTTGATGTCGCGTGCGGCGACGAGGGTGAGGCCGCCGTTGGCTTTGGAGATGGACTCCCAGATGAAGATGTCGTTGGTGGCCTCGAGGCGGACGTTTCCGTTGAAGGCCTCGATGGAGTCGGGGGAAAGGAAGAACTCATCGGGGGTGGCCCAAGCGGGGACGACGCCGTTGCCGGAGCCGACGGCGGGGTTGTTCGTGGCGTCGGTGCCGATGTAGATGTTGACGGGGTCGAAGAGGATCGAGCCTTGTCGGTAGCCCGGGGCGGCGTCGCCGATGAGGGTGCCATGAATGCCCAGGTGCTGGGCGGCGGAGACCTCTGCGTAGCCGGCGTTGCCGGCGCGGGCGCCGCCGGAGATGTCGAGGGTCGCGCCCGGGGCGAGCATGGTGTTGCCGGCGTAGGAGTGGACGAGGATCTCGCCGCCGGTGGCGGTGGTGCGCCCGGCCGCGCTGGTGCGGGAGGTATTGGTGAGCGTGGTGGACTGGGAGGAGGTGAGTTCGACGCGTCCGGCGTGGCCTCGGGTTGCGTCTGCGGAAACCAGGGCCTGGTTGATGACGACGGGGGCCTGGAGGGTGACCTGGCCCGCGTTGCCCGTGCTCACGCTGGTGGTGATGGTTCCCTGGTTGCGGATGATGCCGTCGGTGGCGGCGAGGGTGACGTTGCCGCCCTGGGCGGCGACCCGGCCTTTGTTGCGGATGGCGAGGGAGACGGCGTCGCCCGCGCCCAGGGTGATGGAGCCGCGGCGAGCGCGGATCGTGCCGGTGTTCTCGATGGCGGAGGTGCCGGCGGCGTTGGGGTTGATGTCGGAAGAGCCGGGGGCGGGGGCGCTCGCCGGGTTGATGGTCTGGCCGTCGATGCGGACCGAGATGGATGAGCCGCGCTCGCGGAGCAAGACGTCGTGGCCGACGGACATGGTGACGATGCCGCGATCGGCGACGATCTGGCCGTGGTTGGCGATGGAGGAGCCGATGAGGTGGACCTGGTCGCCGGTGAGCAGGCCGTCGTTGACGACGGCGCCGGAGATGTTGGTGAAGTTGAGGCGTCCGGAGAGGAAGTCGGAATCGGTGATGGTTCCGGCGGCGGCGAAGACGCGCGAGGCGTCCATGACGGCGGTTGGGCCGAAGAACACGCCGGCGGGGTTGACGATCATCACCTGGCCGTTGCCGGTGACGCGGCCATCGATCTGCGTGGGCGTGTTCGAGGTGATGCGGTTGAGCACGCGTGAGGTGGCGGAGGGCTGGACGAAGCGGACACGCTCGCGGGCGCCGACGTTGAAGGACTGGTAGTTGATGATGGCGTTGTCGGAGGCGCGGATGATGGTTCGGTTGTTGCGGTGGCGGATGACGGCGTCGCCTTGGACGACCTGGGCGCCTTCGGGTCCGGCGAGCGCGAGGGGGGTGAGGCAGAGGGCGGCGCCGGCGGCGAGGGCGAGCAGGCGCGCGGGGCGTGGCCGCTCACAGCCGCGGGCAGGGTACACGGCGGCGAAGGAGCGGGGAGCGCGGGCGGGGGTGTGGCGAGACATAACGGGTCTCTCTCTTCAGTTGGCGAGGGTGATTCTCAACTTCTGTTCGCAGCGGACGGGGAAGCGTTCGATTCTGGGTGCTCGGCGTGGGCGCTCACAGCCGCGGCCAGGGCACCCGTCGGCGTCCTCCCGAGCTTGCGGTCGGGGGTCTCTCAGAAAACCACGGTCAGGACGAAGTGTGCCTCGAAATCGCCGGAATCCACCTGCGGGCCTCCGGAATCGCTGTCGATTTCCTCGAGCGCCCATCCGAGGTCCAACCGGACGTTGAAGCGGCGTGTGAGGGCGAGTTCGGCGCCGATGCCGGCTCCGATAAGCGTGTGGTCTTCTTCGAACGCCAGGGCGTCGGTGATGTCTGTGGTTCCGATATCCACGAAGGCTTTGAGGATGAGGTCCCAGTCGGTGGGGCCATAGGCGTACTGGGGTCGCCAGCGGAAGGGGTCGCCGAAGAACTCTCCGGGGACGGGGTTGGGGGTGAGGGCGTGTGGGAGGTGGAAGCGGTACTCGGCGGTGGCGAGGGCGATGGAGTCGCCGGCGACGATGGATTCGGGGTAGCCGCGAACGGTGTACAGCCCGCCGAGGACGTGTTGGTAGTTGGGGATGAGGCGGCTGCCGAGGGAGGATTGGAAGCGAGCGGCCAGGGCGATCTCGTGGGCGAGGGAGGTAGCTTCGTCGGCGTTGGGATCGAAGAGGGGCTCGAGGTAGAAGGAATGGGAGGCGGAGCCGGAGAGGGTGGTCCAGTCGTCGTCGGCGTCGGTGCGTCCCAGGGTGTCGACCTCATCGCCGTCGACGCCGTTGAGCGAGCCTTCCAGCGTGAGCGAGGCAAAGGTCGCGGAGGACGCGCGGACCCGCTCGAGGCGGACGGAGGCGTAGGCGAGAGTCAGGGCTTCCTGGCCCGAGAGGTCGGCCAGTTGGTTGTCGACGCGAAGGCCCTCGAAGCGGACGCCGCCGACCAGGTCGAGGAAGGTCTCGCGGTGCTGAAAGAAGTTCCAGATGAGTTCGCCGCCGGCGGACCAACCGTCGCCGTCGAAGTCGGCGTCGGGTTGGCCGACCTCGGAGGCGGTGTATTCATACCAGGAGGCAAAGGCTCGGGCGCGGAGGCGTGGGTTGAAGATCGGGCGTTCGTAGGAGGCGACCAGGGAGTTGACGTCCTCGAAGTTGGCGGTGAGGTATTCGATGGAGAGGATGTCGTCGTGGTTGGTGAGCTGGTTGTGGATGAAGCCGAAGCGTTCGCGCCACTCGTTGGTGGAGCCGGTGCCGTTGTTGGCGATCTGGGCGAAGAGAAGCCAGGGGCGGTTCTCGGTGACGAGGTAGTCGAGGGTGACGCCGCCGAAGTCGTCGCCGCCGGCGGAGACGGCGACATCGACGCGGCGTCCGGGGTGTCGATTGAGGCGCATGACGTAGCGATCGATGAGGTCGGAGCGGAGCAGGTCGCGCTGGGGCGGCGGCTCGGCGCCGTCGGATTCGTCGGGGGGCGGGCTCGAGTCGGCCGGGGCCACGGGGCTTTGCGCGAGGATGCGGGCGTGGACAGGGTTGTTGAGGGTCTGGTCTTCGGGCAGTCGCTCGCCCAGGCCGACGGTGCGGACCTGGGTGACGATGCCGGTGGTGAGGATGTAGGTGATCGAGGTGGTGGTTGCCGGGCGGGCGTCGAGGACGAAGCCGTCCTCGACTCGGAGTTGGGCGGGGTCGGGCTCGGCGTAGACGCCGACGAGGCCGAGGGATTGCAGGCGCTGGACGATGGCGGGCGCGATGAGGGCGAGGGCGGAATCGTGGAAGTGGATGGGGCCTCGCTCGGCGTCAAGTGCGGGAAGGTCCGCCAGTCGGAGGCGAGTGATGGGTCCGCCGGCGCGGGGGGCGACGTAGCCGGTGGTCGTCGGCGTGAGTTCCAGCGTGGTCTCGAGAACTTGCGCGGCTGTGGGGTGAGACGGATTGGGGCGGGCGAAGGCGATCAGGATTTCGGAAACGCGGCGAGGCTCGCCGTCGTCGGCGGTGGCTTTGGGGAGCGGGGCCGCGGGGCGGATGACGGAG
>CAZHKB010000183.1:0-3930 GCA_964533405.1 uncultured Phycisphaeraceae bacterium
CGTGGTGGCGAAGTTCTTGGCCAGGAACGGGCCCAGCGGCTGGTACTCCCACTTCTGGATGTCGCGGGCCGACCAGTCGTTGACCAGGCAAAGACCCAGGATCAGGTGGTCGGCCTCGTCGACGGGGATGGGATCACCCAGCGCGGTCCCGGCGGCGATGACCGCCCCCACTTCCAGCTCGTAGTCGAGCATCGAGCACGGGCCGAAGGAGGGGCCGGCGCCGGGATCGGAGTCGGGCGGGCCCTTCTGGCCTCGGGGGCGGATGATCTGCTCGCCACTGGGGATGAGCGTGGACGAGCGGCCGTGGTAGCCGATCGGGATGTGCTTGTAGTTGGGCAGCAGCGGCTGGTCGGGGCGGAACATCGAGCCCACGTTGGTCGCGTGGTGGATCGAGGCGTAGAAGTCGGTGTAGTTGGGCATGTAGACCGGCGTGTGGAACTTTGTGTCGGCCATCGGGCGCAGCGCCCGCTGGCGCAGGCGGCGGAACTGCTGGCCCGAGAGCGGCGTGTCGTGGCGGAGAAACTTCTGGCACCAGTCGCGCAAGGCTCCAACGTACTCGGGCTCGGCCGCAAGTGTCAGCCACTGGGGATGCTCGATGACGTCGGCCAGTTCAGCGTCCTCATCGCTCTCCTCGAACATGCCGCTGTCGAGCAGGGATGTGAGGTCGAGCACCTGGTCGCCGATGGCCACGCCGTTGTGGATGTGAACGTGCGGGTGATCGCCGTGCCCGTCGCCGCCAGCGTGCTCGACCTCGAAGCAGCAGAGGGGCAGGCTTTGGATGGGGAAGTCGGAGGCCGGGTCGTTGGCGGCTTCGACCCACGAGCGCAGATCCGGGTTGAGGGTGGGGTCGGTGGGCATGGGGACTCCAAGCAGAGTGTTCGCCTCGGAGACAGGGAGCCACGGAGCGGGAGCAAAGGCAACGAGCGGAACCCCGCTTGCGCCGTGCCGCCGCGTCCCCGGGGCGAAGTTGGGTCTGGACGATAGCGAGGGCGGCCTGTTGACGCGGCGAAAGTCGCTTCTACACTTCATCCGGATAGACGGATGAAACGCGCGAACAACGCCAGAACGATGCCCGATCTGCTCGGCGATCTCGCCGATCCGGTTCGCGTCCGTCTGCTGCGCCTGCTGACCCGGGAGGAACTGGCCGTCGGCGAGATCGCCAAGGTTGTGCAGATGCCCCAGTCCACCGTAAGTCGGCACCTCAAGGTCCTGGCCGACGGCGGGTGGGTGTCCAAGCGGACGGAGGGGACAGCGAGCCTGTTTGTCGCCCGGCCCGGCGAGCTCGCACCGCCGCTGCGTGGGTTATGGGACGCTGTTGAGCAGCATCTGAAGCTTGGGGCCGAGCATCACGAGGATGATCGGCGACTGCCGGCGGTGCTGGCGGAGCGACGGTTGGACAGCCAGACGTATTTCGGGCGATTGGCCGGGGCGTGGGATGACGTGCGGTCGAGTCTGTTCGGTACGGCGTTCACGCCGACGGCGTTGCTCGGGCTGGTCAGGCCGGACTGGGTCGTGGCCGACCTGGGTTGCGGGACGGGGAATGTGAGCGAGTGTCTGTCGCCTTATGTCGAGCGGGTGGTGGCGGTGGATTCATCGCTGCCGATGCTGGACGCAGCCCGCAAGCGGCTGAGCGGACGGGCCAACATCGAGTTTTGGGCCGGAAACATGGAATCGCTGCCGCTGGCGGATGGATCGGTCGATGTCGCGGTCTGTGTGCTCGTGCTGCACCACCTGGAGGAGCCCGCAGCGGCGGTGCGGGAGATGGCCAGGGTGCTGCGCCCCGAGAAGGGCGGGGTGGCGCTGGTTGTAGACATGCTGGCGCACACCCGGGAGGATTTCATGCGGGGGATGGGGCACCGGCACCTGGGATTCTCGCGGGAAAGGATCGCGGAGATGTTCGCGGCGGCGGGGCTGGGCGTGCCGCGGTTGGTGGAGCTGCCCAGCGACCCGGAGGGCAAGGGGCCGGGGTTGTTTGTGGCGGTGGGGAGGAAGTAGGGACTCGAGGTCTGGATTTGGAAGAATCAGCAGCGTGGCCGCTCAGAGACGCGGTCAGGACACACGGGATCACTGGACGGATCGACACACCACGACGGAGACACCGATGACGACGATGACGAGCAAGTCCGGCGGCAAGACGACCAAGCAGGCCCCGAGCCTGGAGTTCAAGGTCAAGGACCTGGGCCTGGCGCCCGCGGGGCGCGACGAGATCCGCCTGGCGGAGCACGAGATGCCGGGGCTGATGGCCCTGCGCGAGCGGTATCAGGGCAAGAGGCCGCTGGCTGGCGCGCGGATCGCGGGCTCGCTGCACATGACCGTGCAGACCGCGGTGCTGATCGAGACGCTGGTGGATCTGGGCGCCGATGTCCGCTGGTGCTCGTGCAACATCTTCTCGACGCAGGACCACGCGGCCTCCGCGGTCGTGGTCGGGCGGCCGGAGTCGGGCGGGACGATCGACCACCCCGCCGGCACGCCGGTCTTCGCCTGGAAGGGCGAGACGCTGCACGAGTATTGGTGGTGCACGGAGCAGGTCCTCACGTTCCGCGATGACAAGGGCAAGGCGTGCGGGCCCAACCTGATCCTGGACGACGGCGGCGACGCCACGATGCTGGTCCACAAGGGCGCGGAGTTCGAGAAGGCCGGCAAGGTCCCGGCGTTCAACGCCAAGAGCGACTCCGAGGAGTGGGGCGTGATCCTGGAGACGCTGACGCGGTCGCTCAAGGATCGCCCGGGGTACTTCTCGGCGATGATCAAGGCGATCAAGGGCGTGAGCGAGGAGACGACCACCGGCGTTCACCGGCTGTACGACATGGCCAAGAAGGGCGAGCTGGCCTTCCCCGCCATCAACGTGAACGACAGCGCGACCAAGAGCAAGTTCGACAACCTCTACGGCTGCCGTCACTCGCTTGTGGATGGGCTCAACCGGGCCACCGACGTGATGCTCTCGGGCAAGGTCGCGGTGGTGCTGGGCTACGGCGACGTTGGCAAGGGCTGCTGCCAGGCCCTGCGCGGGCAGGGCACGCGGGTGATCGTGACCGAGATCGATCCGATCAACGCCCTGCAGGCCGCCATGGAGGGCTACCAGGTCGCGACGCTCGAGGACCTTGTGGAGACGGCGGACATCTTCATCACCGCGACTGGCAACAAGAACGTCATCACGCTGGCGGACATGCAGCGGATGAAGGACAAGGCGATCGTGGCCAACATCGGGCACTTTGACAACGAGATCGACATGGCCGGGCTGTACGACGCGGTGAAGGCCAAGAGCGTCAAGCGCGTGACGATCCGCCCGCAGTACGACGAGTTCGTGTTCAAGAACGGGCGGTCGATCCTCGTGCTGGCCGAGGGGCGTCTGATGAACCTGGGCTGCGCCACGGGGCACCCCTCGTTCGTCATGTCCTCGTCGTTCACGAACCAGACGATCGCGCAGCTGGACCTGTGGCTGAACGCCAACGCCAAGCCGACGCTGAGCGGCGTGAAGTACGAGAACGGCAAGGTCTACACGCTGCCCAAGAAACTGGACGAGGAGGTGGCCCGCCTGCACCTCGAGAAGCTGGGCGTGCGCCTGACGACGCTGAGCAAGGACCAGGCGGCATACCTGGGCGTGCCGGTGGGCGGGCCGTACAAGGCGGATCACTACAGGTATTGAGCCCGTAACAGAGAAGCCGCGCGGGTGGCGTGGTCGCGGCTCTGAGCGACCACGACCGATCGACGTGAGTCACCGAGTTCAATCGAGGCGTGCCCGCACAGGCGGGCGCGGCCTTTCCTTGCGCGCATCGCGCACCGAGGCGTTGTCGGTTGGTCCGCGTGGCCGCTCCCAGACGCGGCCCGGGCATCCGGCCCGCCGGCCCCGCCGCACAATGATGCGACCTTCATGCACTCTTCAGCGGGACTCTCGGAGCGTCCCGTATCTCTTAGCACATGCGGCCCGCG
>CAZHKB010000183.1:4030-5985 GCA_964533405.1 uncultured Phycisphaeraceae bacterium
ACTCTTCAGCGGGACTCTCGGAGCGTCCCGTATCTCTTAGCACATGCGGCCCGCGGGGCCGTGGCAGCACACGAAGGAGGGTCCGGGCGTCGATCCGGGGCACAACAGATGAACGAGCCTTCGCGGCCACTTGTGCCGCGGGCCACTCCCATCATGGAACACGTCCCTCGGATTGAGCACCCAACCAGCTGCCACGGCCCCGCGGGCCGCCCCGCCCGCGCGGCAGGCCGCGCCCCTCACACGGCGCGGCACACACTCCACGCACGCGGTCCCGAGCGAGTCGCCACGAAAGGAACCACATGCACCGGATTCTGGAAACCGTGACGACGCTGGGAACCGCCGCCTCGTCGCTGGGCCTCGGGGGACTGCCAACCGACGCGTTCATCGAGCGATTCTCGGCACAGCTGGATCGGCTCATGGGGCGTGAGGTGGCGCGACCGGTCGTTGATACCGCCGTCGGAACCGTCGACAGCATCATCGCCGACACCAGCACGTTCGTGCTCAGGACCGACGAGGATTCGGTGGTGACCATCACCGTCACCGACTCGACGACCTTCACACTGGACGGGAACGACTCGACGCGGGATGCGGCGCTGCAGGTAGGCCGCAAGGCGACGGTGACGCACGAGGACGGCGCGGCGTCACTTGTCGCGGTGACGACCGAGACGGAGCCCGGATGAGCCCGCTCCCACGGCCGCATTCGACCGCACCACGCTGAGCTCTCTCACGACGACCGGCGATGGCAATCGCCGGTCATTCGTTGCGCGAGCAGGTTCGCGGGAAGCCGCGGCGCGCTCACACGCTGGATCGCCCCCGTGTCACGCGGCTCCACACGAGCCACACGGGCCAGCCCACAGCCAGGATCACAAGCCAGGGCAGGGTGTTCATGCCGGGCGCGGGCTCGCCCTCGACCGACTCGCGCGAGACATCTTGCACGATCGAGATGACGGTCATGAACAGCGCGGCCAGCACGAACAGCGCGGGCACGACCGGATAGCCCGGGCAGCGATAGGGACGCTCGAGCGCGGGCCTTCGGACCCGCAGCACGATGACGCCGCCGGCGGCCATCGCGTAGAAGATCCACATCGTGAACACGAACGTGCCCGCCAGCGCGACGAACGAGCCCTGGAACCAGGCCGCGGCGGCCCCCATGATTCCCCCGACCCAGAGCGAAACGTGCGGCGTGTTGAAGCGTGGATGGATCGCGCCCAGCGACCTGAACAGGAGCCCGTCGCGGGCCTGCGCGAAGCAGACGCGGGCGTTGGCGAGCACCGAGGCGTGCGAGGAGCCGAGCGTTGAGACGACAATCAGCGCGGTCATGATCGTGCCGCCGATCGGGCCGACAAGGTGCGTGAGGACGGCAGGGCCGATCGTCTCCATCGATCGCTGATCGGCCAACGGGATAAGCCAGAAGTACACGGCGTTGATGGCCAGGTAGAGCAGCGTGACCGACAAGATGCCGACGACGAACACGCGCGGGAGCGTCCGCTGCGGGTTGGTGACCTCGCCGGAGATCGCGCCCACGTCGTTCCACCCGTCATAGGTCCACAGCACCCCCGCCATCACCGCCGGGATCGCCGCCATCAGACCCATCGGCATCTGCGTGGGCCGGAAGTTGGCGACCGATCCCTTGCTCGGGTCAACGATGCCCGCGACAACCAGCGCCAGCAGGATGATGGCGGCCAGTGCGGCCGCCTTGGCCGCCGTGAAGGCGATGGCGAGCCAAGTGGAGAAGATGACGCCGCGGACGTTGATCCAGGTGAGCCCGAGCAAGGCAGCGATGGTGATAAGGCGCGGGTCAAGCCCGCCGGAGGCCAGGGAAAGGCCCGAGCCGGGGCGGGCGGGATCGGGCGTGGTGCCGATGAGTCGGTTGAGATGATCGGCGAAGAGGAACGCGACGCCGGCGGCGCCCGCGGGCTTGGTGACCAGCAGGTACATCCACCCGAAGATGAACG
>CAZHKB010000184.1:0-5967 GCA_964533405.1 uncultured Phycisphaeraceae bacterium
CCCCCCGAACCCTCCCACGAACCCCCGCCTCGTCGCCGGCGCCATCGCCCGGGCCGGCCAGCGATTCCTCGCCGTCCTTGGCGAGCAAGCGGGCCGGCCGCGCGGCACGCTCGGCTCCTCGCGGACAGTCACCCCCCTCGGCGGCGTCCCGCGCGAGGAGTGGTCCTGGCTTCCGTTCACCCTGGGTCCCGCCGACCTGCCCGCCGACATGACCTCGCCCGCCCTTCCCGACTGGTTCTTCATCACCTCCGACGGCACCTCGCTCCTGGCGGTCTACGCCACCGGCGAATGCCTCCGCCTGGCCCCCGTCGCCGGCGCGCTCGTCGAGGTTGAGCGCCGCCGCCTTGTCGACGCCGGGCGACGCATCACCAGCGCCGCCATGCTCTTGGGCGGGCTCACCCTGGTCGTCGGAGACGACGCTGGCTACGTCCACGGCTGGTTCACCGCCCGCGATCCAAACGCGGGCACCGCCGACTCAGCCCGTCTGATCGAGGCCCACCGCTTCGCCGTCTCCGACGCCCCGGTCGTCTCGCTGGTGCCCGCGTCACGCGATCGCCTGATCCTGGCCGCCGATGCCGCCGGGCACGCCACGCTGGTCCACATGACCAGCCACAAGCGCGTCGCCCGCGTGGATTCCCGGATCGGAGCCCTGGCCGCCGTCGCCCTCTCGCCCCGCGCCGACGCCATCCTGCTCGCCGGGTCCGACGGGCGACTCGATCCCTGGTCGGTCACGCTCGGGCATCCCAAGGCCTCGTTGCACGCCCTGTTCGGGCGACCACTCTACGAGGGCCAGATCCGCGGCGAGTACATCTACCAATCCTCGGCAGGCAGTGACCAAGCCGAACTGAAAATGTCGATGGTCCCGCTCCTGTTCGGCACGCTCAAGGCCACGCTCTTCGCCACGCTGGTCGCGGTCCCGCTGGCGGTGCTGGCGGCCATCTACACCAGCGAGTTCCTCTCGCCCCGCACACGCCGCGTCATCAAGCCCGTTATCGAACTCATGGCCTCGCTCCCGTCGGTCGTCCTGGGCTTCGTCGCCTCCATCGTCGTCGCCCCGCTGCTGGCCGCCTGGCTCCCCAACGTGCTCGCGTGCCTGCTGTCGGTGCCCATGACGGTGCTCATCGCGGCCCACCTGTGGCAGGCCGCTCCGCCCCACTGGGTCGCGCGCCTCCGGGGCGGGCGTCAACTCGGTCTGGTCGCCGCGTGCGCCGCCGTCGGAATCGGCGCGGGCGCCGCCCTCACCCCGGCCCTGCAATCGGCCCTCTTCAAGCCCTCGCGCACCGACACCCTGGTCCGCGCCGGTTCCGTCGAGGAACTGCCCCCAGACCTTTGGCCCGCCTGGATCGGCGACCGACGCTCGCTCTCGCCCCCCGAGACCCGCCTGCTCCGTGAGCGGGGCATGGCCTTTCGCGCCGGCAAGGTCGTCCGTGCAGTCGAGCCCTCCGCCGACCGCGCCACCGCAATCGCCGACGCCGTCGCCCGCAACAACCTCGACAAGCCCGACCTCCGCGCCTGGCTCGACGGCACCATCGGCGGCCCCATGCCCGGCTGGCTGGTCGTCCTCTTCGCCCCCAGCATGATCGCCGCGTGGCTCACCATCCACGCCCTCTCGCGCCGCTACTTCGAGCGCTTCACCACCCCCGGCGTCATGGCCGTCGCCGATGGCGTGCGCCTGGCCGCCATCCTCGCCGCCACCCTCACCCTCGATCTGCTCGCCTCCGCCGCCCTCTCCGCCGCGTCGATCGACCCGCGCGACTCCATCCTCGGCCCCTTCAGCGTCCGAAACTCCATGGTCGTCGGCATCATCATGGGCTTCGCCATCATCCCCATCATCTACACCATCTCCGAGGACGCCATGCGAGGCGTGCCGAACGGCCTCCGCCAGGCCTCCCTCGGCTCGGGCGCCACCCCCTGGCAGACCGCCATCCGCGTCGTGCTCCCCGTCGCCGCCTCCGGCATCTTCTCCGCCTGCATGATCGGCCTCGGGAGAGCGGTCGGGGAGACCATGATCGTCCTCATGGCCACCGGAAACTCCCCCGAGATGAACTGGAACATCTTCTCGGGCTTCCGCACACTGGCCGCCAACATCGCCGTCGAACTCCCCGAGTCCGACAAGGGCTCAACCCACTACCGCCTGCTCTTCCTCTGCGGCCTGCTCCTCTTCGCCCTCACCTTCGCCATCAACACCACCGCAGAGATCGTCCGCCAGCACTTCCGGAGAAAGAACGCCAACCTCTAACCTGCCACCAGTCGCGGCTTTGAGCAACTGGTGCCGATCAACTAACGATCACCACATCACTCGGTGCCATGCCGCCGTTGACCGCTCTGAACCACCGCACCCTCGCCCGCAGCGCGCACGAAGCAACCCAACACACCCCCCACATCCGAATCTCACGTCTATCCCCCGACCCTCCACTCCTCATCACTCGTGCAACCCCTTCCCTCCCATCCCGACTCGCCCCCGCGCCGTAAGCCCGCGCGCACCCGCCGCACACCCCTGGCCGCCCGCGGCGACCCCGCCGTCTGGCTCATGTCCCTGGCTCTTCTCGTCTGCGTCGTCATGATCGCCGTGCTCGTCGGCGTCATCGCCTTCCAGGGCATGAAAACCTTCTGGCCCGCCCCCATCCACCGCGTCACCCTCAACGGCGGCGAGACCTTCCTCGGCATGCCCGTCTCGGAGGAGGCCTACGACGCGACCCTCAGTCTCCAGCGTGAGCTCGACACCCTCCGCGCCGCCGGCACGCTCCCCGCGGGCGCGACCGATTCCAAGGGCCGACCCGTCCGCCGCCTCTACCGCGTCGGCAACCGCGACATCGGCCAGGAACCCTTCCGCTGGGTCTCGCGTCACTCGATCGCAACGCTCGAACGTCCCGCCGACGCGGTCCTGGTCGAACGCGAGGCCTGGAGTGTCTGGCTCGGCACCATACAGGCCGTCGTCCTCGTCGACGATCTGGGCCAGGATGCCCAGTTGCTCCCGCCGCGCGACGTCAACACCGATCTCGGCCCGGGTGTCGCCACCCGCGAACACGCCCGCAACCCCGCTGGCATCCAGACCACCCTCGAGCGCACCCGCATCCCCGTCGCCAACCTTTCTACACCCATCAGCAGGCTCCACGACCAGGCCCGCGACCGCCGCCACCAGATCGAGAGCCTCACCCGCCACCAACTCGGCGCGATCAACACGCGTATCGAACGCCTCCGCCTCGACCTCCGCGCCGCCCAGCGCCGCCTCGATTCTTCGGACCAACCCTCGCGCCCCGCCACGCTCCCGCTCCCCGCCTGGCTCGCAGTCCTCGCGGGCACCTTCGCCCTGCCCGCGGTCGCCCTTATCTTGAGCCGGCGCGCCACCACATCCTCGACCCCGGCGGGTTCCATCGCCCCGGGCCCTGCCGCCGCACCCGCCCGCGCCGCCGACCCCCTCCGCGCCCGCTTGCCCGTCTGCCTCACCATCGCGGCGCTTCCGCTCCTGGTCGCGGCAATCCTCTTGAACCCCTGGGCCCGCCGCCCCATCACCCCCGAGCAGTTCGAGCGTCTGAGCGCCGCCTCCTCCCCGCGCGAATCCGCCCTCCGCGCCGACTACGCCGCCGCAGACGCACGCCGACTCGAACTCGAAGCCGATGACTCCCGCTACCGCGTCGAACTCATCGAGCCCCGCACCGGCCGCTTCGCCCCGCGCTCGTTCTCCGAGCCCAACCAACCGCTCCCCATCTCCTCCATCGTCCGCATCGTCCCCGCCAACACCCTCTCCTTCGCCGACAAGTTCGGCGTCTATGCCTCCCGCTGGCGCGAGTTCCTCACCGCCGACCCACGCGCCGAGAACACCGAGGGCGGCGTCTACCCCGTCATATTCGGCACCGTCCTCCTGACCCTGCTCCTCACCGCCGTCGTCGTTCCCCTGGGCGTCATCGCCGCCATCTACATCCGCGAGTACGCACGCCAAGGCATCCTCATCTCCATCATCCGCGTCGCCATCAACAACCTCGCCGGCGTCCCCTCCATCGTCTACGGCGTCTTCGGCCTTGGCTTCTTCTGCTACACCTTGGGCCGGTACATCGACACCGGCCCCACCAACCCCCTCCCCCCCGCCTCGGGCCTCCTCGCCTGGTGGCCTCTGCTCATCCTCACAACCCTCATCGCCGCCGCGGGCGCCGCCTTGGGCCTGCTCTCCTCACCACCGCCCGGCTCCCCGCGCCGCTCACGACGCCGCGCACTCGCCTCCTCCGCCCTCTGGCTCCTCTGCACCGCCCTCGTCATCACACTCCTGGCCACCTCCCCCTACTTCGGCGGCTTCTTCGCCGACAAGGCACCCAACCCCACCTTCGGAACTCGCGGCCTGCTCTGGGGCGCGCTCACCCTCGCCCTGCTCACCCTTCCCGTCGTCATCGTCGCCACCGAAGAGGCTATCGCCGCCGTCCCACGCTCCATGCGCGAGGGCTCCCACGCCTGCGGCGCCACAACCTGGCAGACCATCCGCTCCATCGTCCTCCCCGGTGCCATGCCCGGCATCCTCACCGGCGCCATCCTGGCCATGGCCCGCGGTGCCGGCGAGGTCGCCCCCCTCATGCTCGTGGGCGCGGTCAAACAGACCTCCGCCCTCCCGCTGGACGCCGACCCGCCCTTCCTGCACGCCGACCGCTCGTTCCTGCACCTGGGCTTCCACATCTATGATCTGGGGTCGCAAAGCCCGGATTCTCAGGCCGCCCGTCCGCTGGTCTGGACCACAACCCTACTTCTTCTCCTCGTCGTGCTCACCATGAACCTGGCCGCCGTTCTCCTCCGAGCCCGTCTGCGTGCCCGCGCCGTCTCCTCCGCAACCTGAACCCCCCACCTCACCCGCCAAAGTCTCAGCCCCCACATGCCCGACGACGCCCTCAAACAACCCGCCCCGACCACCAAGCTCACCCGACCCAAGTCGGTCGCGATTTCCATGGCCGTCGGTCTCTCCGACGGTCCCGACCTCCCCCCCGATCGCCGCGAACGCTCAATCCTCGAAGCCATCCGCGCCGGCCACACCCCCGACCCCGTTGTCCACGACCAACTCCGCCACGAAGACCCCGTCCTGGAAGTCCGCGCCTTCAATCTCTGGTACGGCCCATCACAGGCCATCCACAGCGTCAACATGCCCGTCTCCCGGGGCCGCGTCACCGCCATCATCGGCCCCTCCGGCTGCGGCAAGTCCACCCTCCTCCGCTCGGTCAACCGCCTCAACGATCTCATCGATGGCGTCCGCGTCGAGGGCGACATCCTGCTCAACAGCGAGTCCATCTACGCCCCATCCGTCGACGTCATCGAACTCCGCAAGCACGTCGGCATGGTCTTCCAGAAGCCCAACCCCTTCCCCATGTCCATCTTCGAGAACGTGGTCTACCCCCTCCGCATCGACGGCGAGCGCCGCCGGGCCGTCCTCGAAGAATCCTGCGAAAGGTCCCTCCGCGCCGCCGCCATCTGGGACGAGGTCAAGGACCGCCTCAAGCAGTCCGCCTTGGGCCTCTCCGGCGGCCAGCAGCAGCGACTCTGCATCGCCCGCGCCATCGTCGCCGACCCCGAGGTCCTCCTGCTCGACGAGCCCTGCAGCGCGCTCGACCCCGTCGCCACCATCCGCATCGAGGAACTCATCCACGAGATCAGCTCGCGATACACCGTCCTGATCGTCACACACAACATGCAGCAGGCCGCCCGCGTCAGCCACTACACCGCCTTCATGTACCTGGGCCGCCTCGTCGAATACGGCCCAACCGCCACCCTCTTCCAGAACCCCACCCTCCGCGAAACCGAGGAATACGTCACCGGCCGCTTCGGCTGACGTGCCCTTCGTGCCACCCAGACACGCCGGCCCCGCGCCTCAACGGAGCCCCCTGCGGCAGCAGGGGGGTACCCCGCAAGGCTCTGCGACGCGGGGCCCAATCCTCCCAAACTGAACCTGCCCATCTCCGGTGGACGGTGTCAGTGTATCAGCGTCGGCTCGCC
>CAZHKB010000185.1:0-5933 GCA_964533405.1 uncultured Phycisphaeraceae bacterium
CCGCCGCCGGAGTTGCCAGCCACCAGCCACTCGATCGAGCCGTCATCGCGGACGATGCCCAGATCGCGGAGCAGGGGCATGCCGCCCGCGCCAGTGCCGCCGGTGCCGCTGGAGTCCATGTAGACCATGATGGCGTGCCAGCCGGTGTCGAACTTGGCGGGCAGCGGGAAGACGCCGTTCTGCCCGTACTTGTTCTGGGCCGCCTGCGTGGCGGGGCCGACCTGCGGATCGCCCATGATGGTGGCGAACTCGCTGATAAGTTCTCCCAGCCCGTCGGGCATGCGCTCGTACGTTCCGTAGTCGCCGGCCAGCATGTCCCGGAAGTCGTTGATACGGCTCTCGTCGATGCTCGGGTGGGCGCTGGCGATGAAGGACGCCTGGACCGCGTCGCGGTCCCGAGCCTGGATGCCCGTCAGTGCGGGCTCCACCATCTGGTTCATCATGCCGGCCACCTGCATGACGCCGATGATGACCATGACCCACACCACGCTGAGCACGATGCCGATGATCAGCCCGGCGATCGCCAGGCCCACGCCCTTGACGCGCCCGCCGGACATGCCGATCGCCAGCAGGGCCAGCCCGCCGAACAGCACGCCCAGCACCGAGAGCCCGGGGATGCAGCAGATCAGCGAGCAGACCAGCGACAGCACCGCCATCGCGCTGGTCCGGGGCGTCACCCCGGTTCCATACGCCGCGGGGTGCTGCTGGCCATACTGCTGGGGATATGGATTGGCGTAGGGATTCTGGCTCATGCCGGCATGACCCCGAGGGTGCGACAGATCGCATGGCCGAGCCACGCGCGTGGGGGAAGTGTACCCCCCGGACAGGCTTGTTCCGGGGAGGCGGGTCGGGGTTTCAGCCCAGCGACCGCGGACCCACCCCCAGCCATGCCGGGAGGCCGGATCTCACCCGCCTGCCTTCGCCACCACGAAGTACTCCCCCCACTGCTGGACCATTGACTCGATCACCAGCCCCGCCGCCTCGATCTCCGCCGTCAGTTCCTCGCGCGTGTGCTCGATGTCGTGCGTGGGGTCCAGCCTCCACTCCACGCCCAGTTCCCGCTTATACGGGACGCGCCAGTCCCGCTCAAACGCGGGCACCCGCACGAGCACCCGCGACGCCCCCAGACGTGCCACCAGGTGCCGCAGCACGCAGGGGCGATCGGGCAGGTGCTCGAGCACGTTTGACAGCACGATGGTGTCGATCGCCCCGCTCAGGCCGGGAACCGCCTTGCCGACCGCGACATTCAGGATGTCCGCCAGCACATACGCCACCGAGCCGGCCTCGCCCCGCGGCCCGCCCTCCGCCGGGTCGACCGCAATCCCATGCAACGCCGTGTGCTCGCGGGCGGCCGCGAGGTTGGCGGCGTTCATGTCCACTCCCACGACCCGTGCCCGGCAATGCTCGGCGATCGCGGTCGCGAGAACCCCCAAGCCGCAGCCAAGATCAGCCACCCGCTCACCGGCGCGGATCCGCTCAAGGAAAAAGTCGTGGTACCGCGTGTGGCGGTGCTTGGGATGCAAGCCGTCGCCCCGCTCGCCCTCGGCCCGGATGGCGGCCATGCCCAGGCGGGCGTAGACCGCGCTGTCGAGGGCGAAGAGGAAGCGGGCCGCGTCGGCGGGAGGCAACCGCCTCGCCAGCGCGTTGATCGCCTTGTCGAACGAGGCGGCGGCGGCAAGGGGGTCGGCCTCGAGCATCGAGGCGGGCCAGGTGACTTCCGGCGCCAAGGACGCGCGGAGCGTGCCCGGGGCGTTGCAGTGAGGGATGGCGTCGGCGGTGTGGGCGGGCATGGCGGAACCTCCGGAGCGGATATCGGCGTGTGCCAGGGGTGGCGAACGGTTTATGCCGACGGGCGGAGGCTTTCGGGCAGGTCGGAGGTACGCCGCCGATGCTGGAGGGGCTGGGGGCCCCTTCCCCGTTGCGGGGTTCGGCTCGTCGCGGCACTCCTCACCGCTACCCCCCCACCGCCCACCGGTATCATCCTCAGCCTCGGGCCGATGGAAAGGCCTCAGCAAGCGGCCCAACAGAAAGGCCCGACACGGATGTCAGACACCCACCAGCCCGCCCCCCTCGACCCCGCTGGCGCCCAGCGGGCCATCGAGCAGGTCCGCGACGCCTACAAGCGCCTCCGCACCGAGATTTCACGCATCATCGTGGGGCAGGATGAGGTCGTCGACCAGTCCCTGATGGCGATCCTGTGCCGCGGGCATGCCGTCGTCGTCGGCGTACCGGGGCTGGCCAAGACCCTGCTCATCTCCACCATCGCCCGCACGCTCGGGTTGGCGTTCAATCGCGTGCAGTTCACGCCCGACCTGATGCCCTCGGACATCACCGGCACCGAGGTGATCCAGGAGGATAAGTCCACCGGGCACCGCGAGTTGCGCTTTGTGCGCGGTCCCATCTTTGCCAACGTGATCCTCGCCGATGAGATCAACCGGACTCCCCCCAAGACCCAGGCCGCCCTGCTCGAAGCCATGCAGGAACGCCAGGTAACGGTGGGCGGAGTGGCCCACAAGCTCCCGATTCCGTTCTTTGTGCTGGCGACGCAGAATCCGATCGAGCAGGAGGGCACCTACCCGCTGCCGGAGGCCCAGCTCGACCGCTTCATGTTCCAGATCCTGATCAAGTACCCGACGGCCGATGAGGAACTCGAGATCGTCCGCCGATCGGCGAGCAAGGCGGAGATCGCGATCCAGACGGTGCTGCCGGCCGCGGAGATCAACCGGGTGCAGCAGCTCGTGCAGCATGTGCCGGTGGCCGACCATGTGATTCGGTACGCGCTTCGCCTGGTCCGCACCACCCGCGTGAACGAGCCGATCGAGGGCGGGCTGCCGCGACCCGCGGTCGTCAAGGACTACGTCTCCTGGGGCGCGGGCCCCCGCGCCAGCGAGTACCTGATCCTTGCCGCCAAGGCGCGGGCCATCCTCACCGGCTCCTACCACGTCACGCCCGACCACGTCAAAGCCGTCGCCAAGCCCGTGCTCCGCCATCGCATCCTGACCAACTTCAACGCCGAGGCGGATCAGGTGACGACTGACACGATCATCGACGCCCTGCTGGCGGCGGTCCCGGTCGAGGGCTCTTCGGCCGAGGAACGCAAGCGGATGGAGACGGTGATGCGGTGAGGTCAGGGGCGTGCCACGGGTGGCTCGGCGCTTTGGGCGAGAGCGTGCAATGAAGGGACCTCGCCGACAGGTCGTTGAAGGGACGTTGCCGACAGGTTGTTTCACAGCATAGAGCCTTGGATGAGCAGGTCGGTGCTGATGGCTCGGATCTTGACGTGGCCGTAGTACAAGCGCAGTTGGCGGTCGATCTCCTGGATGCGGACCGGCTCGCCCACCAGTCCTCGCCCGTCCGCGGGCTGATATGCTCCGAACCGTCGCTCTCGCCCGACTTGGCCGCCCGACCTGGCCGCCCAACGCCACGCCCCGCACTCTCGCTGGACGGGCCTCCCCGGCGTCGCATCCTCAAAGCCGCCCCGCTTATCTGGTATGCACCCCGCCCGTCTACGATGGTCCGCCCGCGGAGTTGATAATGCTGTCGCAGACCACCGAGTACGCCCTGAGAGCCATGGCCGCCCTGGCCTATCGACCTGAGGAACTCACGCCCACCCCGCTTCTGGCGGCCACCACCAAGGTTCCCTCCAACTACCTGGCCAAGGTCCTCCAGCAACTGGCCGGAGCGGAGTTGATCGTCGGGCGCCGTGGCGTCGGGGGCGGGTATCGCCTGGCGCGCCCCGCCTCGCAGATCAGCCTGCTCGAAGTCGTCCGGTCTGTCTCCAAGGTCGAGCGGATCACGACCTGCCCGCTGGGCCTGCCAAACCACGGCCCGAACCTCTGCCCCCTGCACAAAAAGGTGGACGAGATGCTTTGCAAGGTCATCGAGACCTACGACGGCGTCTCGCTTCAGGACCTGCTCGACCAGCCGGGACAGAACATGCCGCTGTGCGATGAGTCGCGCACCGCCAAACTCCGGGTCGACCCGGCCCTGCGCAAGGGGTGATCGCGGGGCGAACGCAACGCCAGCCGGTCCCACGAGGCTCCCACCCCCGCTTCCGCTGAATCTCGCGCCTAAGTCCGTTTTCACGGCGCTTTTCAGAGCACGCGCCGTACAGTCCGTACAGAGGCTCCCGCCGCGCGCGACTCTCGCCGGTTGGATGGCCAAGACCCCGACGCCGTGGTACGTTTGTGGAGTCGATGGAGGGTGTGGACATGCGCCGTGCGTGTGTAGTCATCGCGGTCGCCGCCGGGTGCTGTCCGGTCGCACACGCCGACGTGGCGGGCCTCAACTTCTGGGACGCCCGCGTCGAGTTTGGCGTCTTTGCCGACGGCGGAACCTGTGGAAACCCGGACCAAGGCCAGGCCGCCCTTTCACCGGGACTTACCTTGAAGCTCTGGGAGATGACCGACGGCGTCGCCCACGCCGAGGTTCGCGCCGAGTCCACCCTGACGCTCGACGAGTCGCCCAGCCGCCTGTGGGTCAGCATCGAACTCGCGACCGTGTCTCAGGCCGACGTGGGGGATAACCCCGAGTATTCACTCGAGCGGGGCGTGGCCGAGGCTCGCCTCGAGTCGGCCGTCTTCGACGTGACGGTACTCGAGCAATCCTTCCTGAGCGTCCGCGGCGCCCAGTTCGGCGCGTACACCATCGGCACCCACATGCTCGAACCGGGCGACTACCTCCTGGACCTCTCGGGCACGCTCGCCCGCTCGAGTGTTGACGTCGGCGCCAATGCCGCCTCCATCCAATCCGGGTTCCTGTTCGCCTCGTTTGAGATTACCGCCGTCCCGCCCCCCGGCGGCGCCGCATTGCTTGCCATGCTGGGCGCGGGCTGGCCCCGGCGCCGCCCGCGCTGAAACCGCGCGGCCCGATCCACATTCTCAGACTTTGCCTCAAACCCACCCCGTTCTCGGTCGATGCACCCGGACGCTCGCCCGAGCGCGGCTCCACGCGCGGGCACCGGGAGCCGCGCCATGTCCGAGAAAGAACGCCGTCTCGAAGACCGCCGACGCTGCTCCGACCCCATCTGGTGGCGGGCCGAGGAGCGCGATGAGTACCGCGTGGGGTGGCTGCTCGAGCGATCAGGGACCGGCGCGGCGTTCGTGGTCCGCGACGCCTGGCCGCCCAACGTCACCGACCTCTTGGAAGTCCACGTCTGGCACGGGCCGGATGGTCGCCGGCGCGGCAAGGGGTTCGTGGTGCATCGGGTGAAGCCCGTCCACGCCGACCTGTACCTGGTTGCTGGGCGGTTCGTGCCGCTGGAAGAACCAGTGGACGCGATGTCCGCGAGCCAGCAGGCGACCGCCGGATCGGCTTCCGCCGCGACCACCGAACTCGCCTGCGTCGAGATCGAGCCCAGGCCGGTGCCGATGGAAACCACCGCGATCTGGCAGAGCTGACAGGGAGCCCGACGGCAACACGCCCAGCGCTCGCTCCCCATCCGCTACCCTCTCCGGCGCGGCTGCACCACAATCGTCAGCCTGCGACCCTCCCGCATGATGTCGATTGAGATCGTCTCTCCGCTCCGCAGGAGCGGGACCAGGATGCCCGACAGATCGTCGCCCACCGCCCGCGCGTTCACGCTCGTGACCAAGTCGCCCACGCGCACGCCCGCCGAACGGGAACGGCGGGTGGTTGTGGACTCATCCACCAGCCGCAACCGGTGCGTGAGCAGCTGCCCACTCTCAACCAGCACGAGCGGGCGCGTCGTCGGCGCCGGTGATGGCGCAGGCGAGGAATCCCGCACCGTGATCCCCATTTCGGCGCGGTCGGCGTTGCTGGTCTGAGGTTTTGATACTGATCGTGCATCTCTCATGCCAGGGCGAGCGGCTGCCCTCTCCGGCACCTCAGCCGCCAAGCGGAAGACCGCCCGCCGCGCTGGTCGTGCGTTCCGAGTGACTTGAGCGGGAGTGCCGGGGGCGGCGGCCCCGGCA
>CAZHKB010000186.1:0-5926 GCA_964533405.1 uncultured Phycisphaeraceae bacterium
GTCCTGACCAGCATCAAAAACCAGTCCGCCGACATCGCCCGCGGCGTCGACGCCGGCGGCAAGGGCGAGGAGGGCGCGGGCGACCAGGGCATGATGTTCGGCTATGCCAACAACGAGACCAACGCGCTCATGCCGTTGCCCATCCAGATCGCCCACCGCCTGGTCGAGCTCCAGGCCGAGTGCCGTCGTAAGCAGACGATCAAGGGCTTGCGTCCTGACGCCAAGAGTCAGGTCACGGTCGAGTACGATGGGCGCAAGCCGATCCGTGTGGACACGGTCGTCCTCTCCACACAGCACCACCCGATGTGGAACGAGAAGCAGGGCGAGCTGAAAGCCGAGGTCATCAAGCACATCATCCGCCCCGTGCTCGAATCCCTGGGATTCTGGAACGATAAGATCACGATCCACGTCAACCCCACCGGCCGCTTCGAGATCGGCGGCCCGCACGGCGACACCGGCCTGACCGGGCGCAAGATCATCGTCGACACCTACGGCGGACGCGGGCGCCACGGCGGCGGGGCGTTCAGCGGAAAGGACCCGACCAAGGTCGATCGCTCGGCGGCCTACATGGCCCGCTACATCGCCAAGAACGTGGTGGCCGCCGGCTTGGCCGAGGAGTGTGAGATCCAGCTCTCCTACGCCATCGGCGTGGTCAACCCCACCAGCGTCCACGTCCACTGCTTCGGCACCGAGAAGGTTGATCCCAAGAAGATCTCCGAGGCCATCACCAAAATCTTCAAGCTCACGCCCCGCGGCATCATCGAGTCCCTCAAACTCCGCAACCCCATCTACCTGCCCACCGCCCGCCACGGCCACTTCGGCCGCGAGCCCTACACCAAAGACGGCCTCGACTTCTTCACCTGGGAGAAGACCGACAAGGTTGCTGAACTCAAGAAGGCGTGCGGGGTGTGAAGGGAGCCATGAGCGCAGGCTCAGGGGGCCTCTGCGGACGCAAGGCGCGAGCGAGCGCTTCACGCCTCGTGCCACCGAGTCAGCCGGCTCGGCGGCTTGCTCGGTGCGGGTGGCCGAGTGCATCCGTATTTCAACCTGCTATTGCACGTTCGCACCGAGTACATCGCACAGCCGATTGACTCGGTGGCACGCCCGAGTCGATCTCTGGGCGTTGCGTCACCCGCCTCGGATCGCCGCGACTCCCTGCGCCACCGCGCCGCGGGGCGGACCCTCCGCCACACGCACGTGCCCAAGATCGCGCCACGGCAGCACGAGCCGCAGCACGCCTCCCCGCACCTTCTTATCGTCGAGCATCGCGGCGATGACACCGGCGTCGCCGGGCAGCCCCGCGATTCGGCTCGGAAGCCCAACGGATTCGACGATCGCGCGAACTCGCTCAGCCGAGCCCGTCGGCACTGCGCCGATGGCCTCGGCTGTCGCGGTCGCCGCGATCAGGCCCAGGCCCACCGCCTCGCCGTGGTGCAGTGGAGCGTTGGCCGGGCTCGCGTCGGGCGAGAGATGCTGCATCGCTTCCAGGGCGTGGCCGAAGGTGTGCCCGAGGTTGAGGGACTCGCGGCCAACCGCGGGCGGTGTGGCAGTGTTCGATCCGGTTTCGCAGGGGCGAAGGAGGGTCGAACCCTGTTCGAACTCATCGCCCGCCACCACCGCGGCCTTGACCGCGACGTTGCGGGCGATGAGCTCGCCCAGTGCGTCGTCGCTCGTACGCCCGGCGGCGATGGCCGGAGCGTCACGCTCGATCGCGGCCAGCAGCGAGTCATCCCCGAAGTCCGCGGACATCAGCGCGTGCTTGATGCACTCGGCCAGACCGCCCCGGAGGTGGCGGTGGGGGAGAGATCGCAGGGCGTGGACGTCGGCCAGAACCAGTCGAGGTTGGTGGAACGTGCCGACCATGTTCTTGAGGAGGCGGACCGCAGCCGCGGCGTCGCGTGCCCCGTCGCTTGCGACCGGTCCCGGTTCCGCACCGGCCGAGGCCGGCACGACCAGGTTCACGCCGGTCTTGCCGCCCACGCTGGCGTCCACCATCGACAGAAGCGTGGTGGGGCACTGGACGATGGCGATGCCGCGGCGGTAGATGGAGGCGGCCAACCCGGCGATGTCGCCGATGACGCCGCCGCCCAGGGCGATGATGGCGTCGGCGCGTTCGAGGCGGGCGATCGCGGCGGCCTCGACCATCCGCTGGACCGCAGCAAAGGACTTGCCGCGCTCGGAGGCGTGGAGCCGAACCACGGTGGTGTTGATCCCGGCGGCGTTGAGAGACTGCTCGGCGACGCGGACGAGCGGGGCGGGGAGGGCGTCGTCAATGACCAGCAGGGCGGAGCGTGGGCGGATCAGTTCGGCGACGCGGGAGCCCAGTTCGGACAGGATGGCGGCGCCGACGAGGACGTCGTAGCAGCGCGGGCCGAGCTGGACGCGGACGGTGCGGGGGGGCATGGGTGAGTCCATTGGGCCGAATCTCGGGGGGCGAGACTGCCCCCTCCGTCACCGTCGCGGAGCCTCGGTGACACCTCCCCCGCACGCGGGGGACGGGGCACGTGCTCACGCTCGCGGGTCGGACGCCACCGGTTTGGGGGGTGCCGGTCGCCTCCAGTCGAGTTTGGGTGCATCCCCCCACAGCATCTCGATGTCGTAGTGGGCCCGGGCATTGGGCTCGAAGAGGTGGACCACCACGTCCACGAAGTCGGCCAGCAGCCACACCGACCGATCATCGCGACTCACGCGGAAGGCCGGGAAACCCATGGGCGTGCCAACATCCTCGATATGGTCGAGGACCGACCGCATCTGGCGATCCGACGAGCCGGTGCCGATCACGATGTAGTCGGTGACTTGGCTCAGTTCCCGCACGTCCAGCACGACCACGTCGGTACACTTATCGTCGTGGCAGAGGCGGGCGGCCTCAAGGGCGAGCTGGAGGATCTTGGCGGGATCGCCCACGGTCCGGGCGGCGGGCGACTGGGAGGATTGACCGTCGCGCGCATCGGCAGGCTTGGCGGGGGCTGGCTTGGAGGCGGGTTTGGAGGCTGGGTTGGAGGCTGGGTTGTTGGGCATCGAGGGAGTTTAGCGCGGCGGATCGGAGGTGTGGGAAGTGTGAATGTGGGGTGTTTGAACTTTGGTTTTGAAGGCAACGCGCATGTGAATCCGATAACCACGCGGTCAGAGTTGCGCGTCACCCGGGTTTTCCGGGTTCCGCTGCGGCTCCCCCCTTGGGGATCAGGCCGTGCGCACGATCGCGGTCATCAACCAGAAGGGCGGATGTGGGAAGACGACGACGGCGATCAATCTGGCGGGTGTGTTTGCCTCGCGGGGTCTGAGAACGCTGCTCGTGGACGTCGACCCGCAGTCGCACTGCGCCGCCGGCTTGGCGATCCCCGAGCAGAGGATCGACCTGGACATCGGGGACGCCATGCTCGAGCCTGGGGATTTCGACCCGGCTCGCTTGCTTTGGCGGGTCAAGCGGAATCTCGATCTGGCCCCCTCGCGGATGAAAGTTGCGGGGCTGGAAGCGTCGCGCGGCGGCTTGGCGGATCGGGTGAACAAGGATCGGGCGTTGGCGGGGGTGCTGGAGCGGCTGGCGCCGGCCTACGACACGTGCTGTATCGACTGCCCGCCGGGCATCGGGCTGCTGACCTACAACGCGTTGGTCGCCGCGGACACGGTGCTGATTCCCGTGGAAACCTCGTACTTCTCCCTTCGGGGGGCGGCCAAGCAGATCGACACCATCAAGTCGCTGGCAAGGCGACTTGGCATCCACACTCCGTACTGGCTGATGGCGACGATCCACGATGAGGGGTCGGCGCTGGCCAGGGATCTGCTGGCCGAGTTGCGCCGAGAGTTCGAGACCCGGGTGTGCCCGGTCGTGATCCGTTTCGACGGGTCGCTCAAGGAGGCGTCGAGCTTCGGGCAGTCGATCGTGGATTACGCCCCGGAGTCGACGGGGGCGGCGGACTATGAGGCCCTGGCGACCTGGTGGCTCAGCCAACCCGCCAAGGGGCGACCCCCAGACAGTGGGAGCGCGGCGACCCCGAATCCGGCGAGCAATCAGGACCCCCTGCTGGTGCATGTGAATCCCTCGGCCGGCCGCGCGATGCTGGAGATCAAGGGCACGGGCGGCGAGCCCGGCCCGACGGGTGGAAGCCCGGGTGCCGGCGACGCGGGAGCCTCCGGTCTCGACGTCGCGGGATCGATCCGCTCGACGGGCTCAGGCCGGAGCGGTGACGCTCACCGCGCGGGGCCAGGGAGTTCCGGGTCACCAACAGACGATCTCTTCGAGCAGCCCGGCCCCGCTTCACCCGGCGCGACCGGCGGTGGTCACCCCGAGTCCGGGCTCGGCAGCAACCCGATCGCGGACGCCCGATTCTCCACGGGCGTGACGCCGACCGCCACGGTGATCGCCCAGACGGAACGGACGCTGTCTCGAACGGAAGACCTGGTCCGCCGTGCGCTGCTGCTGAGCCAGCGCGGCCCCAATGGCGAGTTGTTCAGGCCCGCCCCGGTCGAGGTGATGGCCGAGCGGGAACCGCCGGTGACGGACGTACCCGGGCCGATCGCCCGCTTGTTGGGCGTGCGGCAAACGGCCCGGGGCGTGCTGTTCGTCCAGCCGCTGTCGGCGGGGCGCAGCGTCGCGGTGGCGGGCGACTTCAACGGATGGTCGCCGGCCGCCCACGAGATGCGGGCGAACAAGGGGCTGGGCGTGTTTGAGTTGCTGGTCCCCGTGCAGCCCGGCGTGTATTCGTATCGCCTGGTCATCGACGGGGTGTGGAAGCCCGATCCGTTCAACCCCGCAACGCAGCCCAATCCGTTCGGCGAGGCCAACAGCGTTCTGCGGGTGTCGGCCGAGAGCAAGTCGGCATCAAAGACCAACTAAGTCAGTCGGCGTGAAGGCGGAGCCATGCACGAGAACGACGCGGGACGTGGTCGGCCTGTTCCTCAGCCCTTTGCGCCAAGACTGGTGCGGGATGCGGACCACGGCGCGAGCGGGACAAGCAACCGGCGTGCGAGCGGCCCGGCGAGCGGGCTCAACGCCCTTGCGGAGGATGGCCCCATTCTGGGGCTGCACGATCCCGCGGTGCGTGACATCGCCGACTCGCTGGCGGACCTGTTCCTGGGGTCCGATGCAGAATCTCCGGCAGCGTGCCGCGCGGGGGGCGGAGGAACCACGGTGACTGCGATTCCCCCCGATGTGTCGCGCGGGGCCGCGGGCTCCATGCCCCAGAGCTATGGACGGGCTCCGTGGCGCGAGCCCGGCGTTCCGACGCTCCCTCCCGTCGAGATGGTCGTGCTCGGGCACCTGCCGGTGTTGGCCGGAGCCTGGCTGACGCAGTACGCCAGCCAGGCGGCCCAATCGCTCGGCCGGCCCATCGCGCTGGCGAGGCTCGAGCCGGGTGGATTGTCGATCGACCTGTTTGGCGTGCCGAGAGACGTTGCGGTCGACCGGCTTGCGTCGCTGGGTGACGCGCTGCAGACGGCCCGCGGGCTGGTCGGCGGGTGGCTGCTGCGGGTGGATGAACTGGCGGAGGCCGGGCTGGCGGAGTCGCCGCGGATCGCTGCGCTGACGCTGCTGAGCGGGGTGAGCGAGTCGTCGATCGTCGCGGCGTACCGGACGCTCAAGGCGATCGTGCAGCGGGCCGGCACGCCCCGGGGCGGAGCGCCGTCGGGCGCAGCGGGAGATGACATCGAGCCGCGTGAGGAGCCGGCGGACCTTCGAATCGCTCTTCTGGGCGCCACCGCCGAGCGGGCGCGGGAGGCGTCGGCACGGATTCGAAAGGCGGCGGCGACATTCCTGCGCCGGCCGGTGGGCGTGATCGTGTGCGCCGAGCGCATCGGGATGACGTCGATGCGGTCGTTGTATCGGGGCGGGTTTGAGGGGGATGGGGCCCGGCTGCTGGACATGCTCGGGGAGGCGAGCCGGGCGGATGGACGAAGCGGGGGCGATGGGGCTGGGAGCACTGCGCAGTTC
>CAZHKB010000187.1:0-5900 GCA_964533405.1 uncultured Phycisphaeraceae bacterium
GAAGCCATCGGCATCATCAGCGCCAACACGGTCATGGTCTGCCCAGAGGCCGTGGACATGACCGCGTGGGAGGTTGAAACCACCCTGCTGTTGCCCGACGGCTGGGGCGCGGCATCCGCGCTTGAACGAGCGGAGGTGGACCTCGAGGCCGCGGGCAACCAGAGCAGGGGGGTCGCCCACCCCGCGGACGCCCAGCCCATCCGCTACGCCGCCACCACCCTGGAAATGCTCATCGACTGCCCGATCATGGCGGGCCGGCACCACAAGACATACGACCTGACACCCACCGAAGCCCAGGAAGCCGCGGGCTCGGGCGGCGCGGGTGGTCGCGCCCGCACCCCCCCGCACCGCCTACACGTCTTCAGCGAGGTCGAATCCGCCGTGCGGATCGACGATGCGGTCGTCGAGAAGTATCGAGCCATGGTGCTCCAAGCCACCCGCATGTTCGGCAGCCACCCGTTCGAGTCCATGGACATCCTGCTGGGCACCAGCAACGTCCTGCCTCGCAACGGGCTCGAACACCTGCGCACAACCCTCAACGTCATCCCGCTGGGCACGCTCGACGACCCCGCCAACCTCCGCGGCTGGGATCGGATGCTGGTGCCCCACGAGTACGTCCACTCCTGGTGCGGCAAGTACCGCCGCCCGGCTGGCATGGTCACGCGCGACCTCTTCACGCCGCAGGACACCGAACTGCTCTGGGTGTACGAAGGGCTGACGCAATACCTGGGCTACCTGCTCGAAGTCCGCAGCGCAATGGCCACGCGCGAGGAGTACGACTGGGACCTGCTCAACCGCATCCGCTGGGCACGCCTCCAGCAGGGGCGCCAGTGGCGGACGCTCGCCGATACCGGGGCCGCCGCCCACTCGCTCCGCTCGGGCAGCGCAACCTGGGGCCACCTGCGGCGGAGCCAGGACTACTACGACGAGGGCTCGCTGATCTGGCTCGAGGCCGACGCGATCATCCGACGCCTGACCGACGGACGCAAGTCGCTCGACGACTTCTGCCACGCGTTCTTCCGCCATGACGCGGGCGACCCGGTGCCCAAGGCCTATGACCGGGGCGAGGTGGTGCGGGTGCTGGGCGAGGTCGCGGCCTACGACTGGGACGCCTTTGTCCGCGAGCGGGTCGAGACGCCCGGGCCGCGAGCGGCGATGACGCTGGGAGAGGAGATCGGGTACACGATCCAGTTCAGCAACCAGCCGCCGAGCGGGCCGAGGGATTCGAGGATGGACGCGCTGGACGCGCGAGACTCGCTGGGGATGACGATCGGGTGGGACGGGTCGATCGGCACGGTGCTGCTGGGCTCACCGGCGGATGAGGCCGGGCTTGGGCCCCGGATGCGGATCATCGGCGTGGGCGATCACGTCTGGAGCCGGGCGCGGTTCATCGAGACCCTGGAAGCCAGCGCGGCCACTGGCACGGTCACGTTGCTGATGACCAGCGGGGACCGGCTCGTGGAAAAGGTGATCAACTACGACGGCGGCCCGAGGTTCATGACGATCGTGAAGCAGGAGGGTGAGGCGGATGTGCTCGCCGAGATCCTGACGCCAAAGTGAGCGGCAAGCGCTTGGCGGCGGTGTGAGCCGGCGCGAGACGGAAGCCCACCGGCCGGGCCCGTGGGGTTCGCGGGAAACCACTCCGCGCTTCGACATCCATTCCGACATCCACAACGTCCGATAATAAGTGTTATGTTCACGGTGCCCCGCACCGAGCTCGGCCGGGAAACTGGAGCGCCGGTGCAGACTCACGCCGCGCGGACCGTGGTGGTCACAGGCGGAGGGACGGGCTCGCCTTGCTGGCGAAGGGATGCGGTGTGGAGGGCAACGGCCTCGGCGATGAGCAAGGAATGGGGACCGAGCCCAGGTCTCTCGGCGGGCTCATGCGTTCAAGGCCGCCAGGCACCAGTCCACGACCTTCTCCATCGCCACCACATCGCCCTTGCCCGGGTCGCTCCGCCTCTTGAGTTCAACCCCACCCGCCTGCATGGCCTTGTCGCCGATCGTCAGCCGCACCGGCAGCCCCACCAGATCCGCATCGTTGAACTTGACGCCGGGGCGCTCGGGGCGGTCGTCGATCAGCACGTCCACGCCCGCATCGGCCAGCAGCCCGGCCAGGCGATTCGCCGCGTCCATGTGGGCCGCGTCTTCCGGGCGCATCAGCACGATCTGGACGTGGTACGGCGCCAGCGGAGCCGGCCAGATGATCCCCGCCTCATCGTGCCGCTGCTCGACGCACGCCGCCATGGTCCGGCTCACGCCGATCCCGTAGCAGCCCATGATCACGTCGTGCCGCTGCTGCGTGGCGTCCGGGATCTTGAACCCCATCGCGCTGCTGTACTTGGTGCCCAGCTTGAAGACGTGCCCGACCTCGATGCCGCGCTGGGCTTCGAGCTTGCCGCCGGGGGCGCGGGGGGAGGGATCGCCGACCAGGGCATTGCGGAGGTCGCCGACCTTGACGCGGGCGGCGCCCTCGAGCACCCCCCCGACTTCGCGCCGCCAGTTGAAGTGCTTGATGTGGTGGTCGGGCTTGTCGGCGCCGGAGGCCCAGAAGCCGCCGAGGGAGGCGTCGGCGTCGATCAGGAGCATCGAGTTGGGGACGGTGTTGACCACGCGCGGCGAAACGTACCCCACGGCGAACCCGGCGGCCTGCGCCGCTTTCGGATCGGCGAGCGCGACCCTCGTTGCGCCAGACATGGCCTTGATCTTTCCCTCGTTGACCTCGTGATCGCCCCGTACGACGGCGATGATCCAGCGGGGCGTTGCGGGCACGCCCCCCCCACCATCGGACAGGTTCTCGAAAACCAGCGTCTTGAGCATCCGCTCGGGCTTGACCTTCATGAACTTGCCCACCTCTTCGATCCCCGGCAGGTTGGGCGTGTGGACCTCGGTCAACTCACCCGATGGCGCCTCGGTCAGCGTCCCGCGCGGGCGGTCGCCCGTGCCGCACTTCTCAACATTCGCGGCATACCCGGACGCCGGGCAACGCAGGATCGTGTCCTCGCCGCTCTCGGCGTTGACCATGAACTCATGCGACGCCGAGCCGCCGATCGGCCCCGACTCGGCCTCAACGGCCGTGAATGACAGCCCGCACCGCGTGAACACGTTGGAGTACGCGCGGTACATGGCGTCGTACGCCTCGTTCAGCCCGCCCGGCCCCTCGACATTCATGTGGAACGAGTACGCGTCCTTCATCAAAAACTCGCGCCCGCGCAGCAGCCCGGCCCGGGGGCGGGCCTCATCGCGGAACTTGGTCTGGATCTGGTACAGGATCAGCGGCAACTGCCTGTACGACGTGACCGCCGACGCCATCAACTCCGTGATCGGCTCCTCGTGCGTCGGCCCCAAGGCCGCCACGCCCCCCTTGCGGTCCTCGACCTTGAACAGCAGCGGGCCGTAATCCACGTCCCGCTTCGTGTCCTTGTAGAGTTCGATCGGGATCAGCGCGGGCAGCAGGAGTTCGGTCCCCCCCGCCGCGTTCATCTCATCGCGGACGATATCCGAGACTTTCCGAATCACCCGCCACGCCAGCGGCAGATAGTCATAAATCCCGGCCCCCAACGCCCGAATATACCCCGCCCGCACCAGTAGCCGATGGCTGGCGGTCTGGGCGTCGGCGGGCGCCTCGCGCGTGGTCGGGATGAGCGTGCGCGACCAGAGTTGGATGTCGCCGCGGCGTCGATTGCTGATCGTGGACATAGGGGCGGAGTGTAGGTGGAGTTGCCGTGGGGAGGCACCCGGCGGCGACCCTCGCCCATCTCAGCGGTCGGACGCGGGCACACTTCCGCTGGCGGCACGTCCGCCTCGCCTGCCCCCGGTTGCCGGCTGCGGGACGCTCATCACAACCGCGACTTCGCCGCCCGCAGCAGCACGCTCTCCACCAGCAGCCTCTTCATATCCGCCACCGCCACCCGCAGCCCCGTGAACACCGCCCGCGCGATGATCGAGTGCCCGATGTGCAGCTCCTCGATCTTGTCGAGCATCGCGATCGGCTGCACGTTGGCGTAGTTCAGAGCGTGCCCGGCGTTGAACTGCAGGCCCGTCTCCACGATCCGCTGGCCCGCGGTCGCCAGCGCGTCATACGCCACCAGCAGGTGCGGGTCGCGGAAGTTGCCGCCGACACGGGCGAACGCCGAGGCGTACGCCCCGGTGTGAAGTTCGCAGGCGGCGAACCCGGCGGTCGCCGCCGCCTCGATCTGCTTCGGGTCGGGGTCGATGAACGCGCTGGCCGACACGCCCGCCGCACGCAGCCGCGACACCACGTCCCGCATCCGTTCGAGCTGCCCGCGTACCTCCAGCCCGCCCTCGGTCGTCACTTCCTGCCGCCCCTCGGGCACCAGCGTCGCCATGTGCGGCCTCAGCGCCTCGGCGACCCCCACCATCGCGTCGGTGGCGGCCATCTCCAAGTTGAACTTGGCCCGCGTCAAGGGCCGCAGCGTCCGCACCTCACGATCCACGATGTGGCGGCGGTCCTCGCGCAGGTGCACCGTGATGCAGTCGGCCCCGCCCAGCTCGGCCTCATGCAGAGCGCGGGCCACGTCCGGCTCGCCATGCTCCTCAGGACTTGCGCCCGCCCCACCGCCCGTGCGATAGCGGGCCTGCCGCAGCGTGGCGACATGATCGAGATTCACGCCCAGTCGGATCATGTGTGAATGGTAGAGGGCTCACCACACACGGCGCGTCGACAGCGGTGCCACATACCGCCCGATCAGCACCGCCAGCACCGTCTTGGCGATCGTCCCGGGGATGTAGGGGACGAACCCGCCCTCGATCGCGTCCCAGAGCGAGATCTGCCGCACCACCGCCAGCCAAGGCACGCCGATCGCGAAGACCACCGCGTGGGCCGCCGTCATCGCCAGGATCAACGCCCCCCACCCCCGCACCGTGCCGTCGCGCCGACGCACGATCGCGTGCACCACCGGCTGGCACGCGATGAACCCGAGGATGTACCCGCCGGTCTGCCCGACGAGGACCGCGGGCCCGGCATCCCCTCGGCTGAACACCGGGAGGCCCGCCAGCCCCACCAGCGCGTACAGCGCCATACTCCCCGTCCCCAGCCCGGGCCCCAGCCGCAACGCGGCCAGCAGCACCACCAGCGTGTGCAGCGTCTGGGGCACGCCGAAGGGCGGCAACGGCACCGCCACCTGGGCCGCGAACCCGAGGAGCAGCGTGAAGAACACGACCTCCAGCAACGCCCGCGTTCGGGCTTCCAGCCCCAGTCGCGGCATCGGGATGGCACGGTCCAGGCTCACGCGGGCGGATAGTAACCGCGTCTCGGACTCGATCCTGACTCGCCGCCTCGGGGGTCGCCCGCTATCATCCGCCCGCCCGGAGAGGTGCCTGAGCGGCTGAAAGGGCTAGTCTCGAAAACTAGTGATGGGTTTACTCATCCGGGGGTTCGAATCCCTCCCTCTCCGCTTCGGCGGGAGACCCGATTGCGGGTCTCCCGCTTGCGTTTTTGCCGCGCGATTGTGTGGCATCGCCGTCGGCACATGGGTGTCGATGTCGTGTTCGTGCTTCACTTCCGCCCCACCTCGGAGACACGCGGACGCGGAGAGCGGGCTGGTGCTCGTCCCTTCGACGTGGGGGCGGTCGTTTGCGGCTTGTACGAGAGGCCCAGCGATCGCTTAGGCACGACGCGGCGTGCCGCCCCCGCCAGCGTTGTGGCCTTTAGAGGGGTCAGGGGGATCGTGCGTGTGGGCGAGGGGTGGAGGCGGCAGAAATGAGGAGATCGGCCGCGCGAGTGGGTGGGGTGCGGCGCTGGAGTGGCGGCGCGGTTGGATATTGGGAAGGGATTGCCACGGGGGTGCCAGGCTGAGCTGGAGTGGTCGTGAGGGTCGAGATTGCAGGCGGCGGCTGGCCCGGAACGACGCGCGTGCGAGGGGCGCAAGGGGTGCGAG
>CAZHKB010000188.1:0-5899 GCA_964533405.1 uncultured Phycisphaeraceae bacterium
TTACTCGGGTGGGCCGCCGTCGAGTTCTTCGGGGGTTGGCTGGTCCCAGGCCTCGTGGACGTCGGGGAGCATGGCGTTGGGAACGTGGACCGGGTGGTGCTGCTCGTCGGGATGGATGGCGGGGATGACGAAGCGTGCGTCGCCGACGAACAGTTCGTAGTTGCCGTAGGGCACGCCGGGAATCTCGAACTTGCCCTCCTCGTCGGTGTGGCTCTCGACCTCGAGGGAGTCGCCGGTGAGTTTGAAGTCGCGGCCGGCGTAGATCGAAAGCCCGGCCTCGGTGAAGAGCAGGAAGGCGACCTTGGCGTCGCGCCGGATCACCAAGGTGTTGTGGTGGTCGGGCTGGTCGCTGCGGGTGCGAGCGACGCGGGCTTCCTGGCGGGATTCGAACTTGGTTTCGGGCATGTTGGCACCTGGGAGCAATTCACTGCCGGGGGGGTCAAACGAAGCGAGAAGTCACCACAGAAGCACAGAGAGCACAAAGGAAGGCGGGGGAGCGGGGGTGAGCCGGCCTCAACACCCGTAGATCTCCTTGAGTTTTCCCTCGGTGATGGGCCCGGCGATGCCGTCGGGTTCCAGCCCGTGCTTGAGTTGGAACTCGACGGTCGCGCCCCTGGTGATGGGGCCGACGATGCCGTCGACCTCGCCCGAGTCGTGGGCGAGGTTGTTGAGGCGAGCTTGCGCGCCGCGGACGGTCTCAACGGGGGGGAGCCCGCCGATCTTGAGGTCCCAGACGTAACGGCGTTCGACGGGTTCATCCTCGGCGAAGAGGGTGAGGGTGCCGGACTTGGCCTTGGGCTCGATGGGCTGCTCGAGGATGCCCTCAGAGTCGAGCTCGCCCTCGGTGATGTCCGGGCCGATCT
This sequence comes from uncultured Phycisphaeraceae bacterium, assembly GCA_964533405.1. Taxonomy (GTDB): domain Bacteria; phylum Planctomycetota; class Phycisphaerae; order Phycisphaerales; family UBA1924; genus JACKHA01. The sequence continues at coordinate 864 of CAZHKB010000188.1, forward strand.
TGAGTTTGTAGCGCAGGCCGATGAGGGGGTCGCCGGCGTAGTCCTGGAAGGCGATGCGGAGGTAGGTGGTGGAGCCGTGCTTCTTGTACTTGTGCTTCTGATCGACGGGGGCGTCGTCCTTCTTCTCGCCCTTCTCGGGGAGGAAGACGTCATCGCCGGGATAGATGGTGTTGGGATCGGGGCGGAGGTCGCGGTACGCGGCGTTCTCGGGGGCGTCGTAGATGGTCTTCCAGGAGGCGAAGCCGTGCTTGCTGGCGATGGAGGAGAGGCAGTCACCGGCCTGGACGATGTAGGTGGGCATGTGGGGCTCGGGGAGGCGACGGGGGGTCGGAGCGACGGAGCGACGAAGGCAAAGAGTTGAAGTGACACCGGTTGGGAGCGAGAGGACGGGTCAGGCTTTCTCCCAAGCCTTGTCGTCGAGTTTGGGGAAACGGACCTGAGTGGAGCCCGCGGGCAGGCCTTCGAGGCGGGCGTGCCCGTTGCGGTCGAGAGTGCCCTTGTAGACCCGATCGTCCGAGGTGGTCACCGAGAAGGCCTCGCCAGAGACCGGCTTGCCGTCGTCGTCGACCAGGTCGATCTCAATCCAATGGGTTTCCTTGGGGTCGGCGGTGCCGGCGGGTGGGGGCTGGAAAGGTTGAGCCGGACTGGTGCCGTACTTGCCAGTCTTGGAGGTCTTCTGGGCGGCTTTGGCCTCCTCGACCTCGCCCGGATCGGCGGTATCGGCTTCGAGGGCTTCGGTGGGCGCGGCCGGGGCGACCGGCGTGCCAGCGGAGCCGGTTTTCTTCTCCATGGAGGAACCCCTTTGCGCACGGGCGACCGGGTGGAGGATACTCGGGGTTGAGGGCGGCGCATAGGGGGGCACGGCCGTGTGCAGGAGCACGCGGGGGGTCGCCCCAGATCACGCCGCAGGTTTGGAGTTTGAAAAGTGGAAGCGTGGGAGACGGGAGAACGGGATCGACCCGGACCTTCGCCGAGCCTCAGACGGATCATCTTTGCGACTCGGGCTTGTCACCGATCGTGGCTCTGCACGATCGGTGCGGGTTGGCCGGTCGTGGCCGAGGCACCGATCGCTCAAAGCAGCGATCGGTGGCACGACGACGCCCGAGTTCCATCACGAGTTCGTATCAGACCCGCCGTCCGGGGCCGCGGGGGAGTGGTCAGCATCCGTACGCAGACTTGAGTTCCGCGAGTGTCGCGTGGTCGGGCTTGCCGGTCACCTCGATCTTCCGGGCTTGCTGAAAGGCCTTGATTGCGGCCTGGGTGAGCGGGCCCATCAGGTTGTCGATGGGGCCGGGGGTGAAGCCCAGGTTGGTCAGGCGTGCCTGGAGGCCCGCGACGGTGTCGAGCGGGTCGAGATGGCCCAGTTTGAAGACATAGTCCTCGAGGGCGTCGGAAGGGCCCACGCGGACGCGGACCTCGGTGGCGGCCGGCGGGATAGTGTGGTCGAGCAGGCCATCGGAGTCGGTTTTGGCGTTGGATTTGATGCCGTCGATCTGGACGATGCAGGGCAGGTCGGCCCGTGGCTCGCCGTTGTCGAGGAACCTGACCTTAAGGCGGGCGGGGATGGTCTTGACCTTGAAGGGGTGGTAAGAACCGGTGGCGCGGTTCTCCTGCCGCAGCGCACGGGCGGGCAGGTGGAGCAGGTCGCCCGGAGCGAGGACCTCCTGCGCGTCGTGGTCGTGGTCACGGAGCTTTGTGTTCTCGGAGAGCTTGAAGACGATGGCGGGGTCGAGCCCGGCCTTGGCGCACACGGAAACGGTGCAGTCGCCGGGAACGACCTTGTGGGTGCTGGGCTGGGCGGTTGTGGCGACGGGCACGGGGGTCTCCGGTCGTGGCGGACAGACTGTGTGGCGGACGGGAGTGGCGGAGCGCCGGGTGGCGTGGTTGCGGCTGTGAGCGGCCACGCCCTGGGTGGTGAAGCCGTTACGACGACAGGTCGGTGTTCCAGTCGAAGTCGGCCTCGAAGTGCCAGCCGTAGTTGCCGAGTTTGTACTTGGTGGATTTGGTAAGGGCCTCGGCCAGACCTTGCCTGAGAGAGACCTTCCACTCGACGTGGACGGTCTTGTTCATGACCTTCGAGTAGGAGTCGATGTCGTACACCTTGTCGTGGTTCTCGAACCGGACGGATGACCCCTTGAGACGGTCCTCAACGTGACCTTTGTCGAGCAGGATGTCTTTGCTGCCGGCGGCGGCGGCGGCGCGGACTGACTTGATGTTGGTGTCGGGCAGGTCGGCGTAGATGTTGGTGGAAAGCGGGAAGCCAGCCGAGTCCACGCCGCCGGTGGGAAGATGGTCAAGGGTCCGCCGCAAGCCCGCGAGCCAGCACAGGATGCGGACCGGATGGTAGTGGTGAGAGACCGCACCGGCAGGCAGAAATGTCTGCTTAGCCTTGTGTACGCCGGTGTTCTTGTAGACCTCGGCCCACCACTTGAGATCACCGACCATCTTCTTGGTGGACTTCTTGGCGTCGGCGTCGAGTCCCCAGTCCTTGGCTCGCTTGTCGATGACCTTGTCGAAGTCGGCGGACCACTCGCTGACGTGCTTGGCGACGACCTTGGAGAGGGTGTTATTGAGCGCGGGGGTGAGCTCCTTGGTCCAGGCGCTGGCATCCTGCTGCTGTGGGTCGGCCTTGTCCGCGTTGGCCGCGGCGGCCTTGTAGGCGGCGGTATCGGCGGGCAGGATGCCGGTGATCTTCTCGAGGCGGGCGACGAACTCGTCGGCGTAGACATTGGCGTTGGGGTCCTCGATCGTCCAGGCTTTGTGCAGGGCCGGGTCCGGGTGGAAGAGCTGGAGCAGGTTGGAGGATGAGAAGACCTCGAAGTGGAGCAGGTTGTGCTTGGCGGCGTCGTAGACGCCCGCCTTGGCGGCGGTGGCGGTCGCGGGGCGTGCGGCGAAGGGGTTGTGCTTCCCGATGACGCCGATGATCTCACCGGCCTTGACGGGGATGGCAACGCCTGACAGGTTGAGGGCTGCTGTGCCCGGGTGGGTCAGGTCGGCGAATCGCTGGGGGTCGCGGTTGTACAGCTTTTCGAGCCACTCGAACTGGTATTCGAGCGGGGCCAGGTGCATATACAGAGAGAAGTACCGGATCGGGATCGGGACCAGGTCTTTTTTCACATGGGTGCGGCTGTCAAGCAGGTCGACCAGGCCAGGGTCCTCGTGCAGGATGAGCACGAAGTTGGCGCTCCCGAAATCATTCGACTTCTCGTCCTTTACGTTCTTGGTGACTCGCGCCCCCACGACCCAGCCGTCGTGGACGGCCCGCACGGCTTGTCCCGCGGCGCCGAAGAGGTGGATGCCGTCGTGCCACGTGTAGCGGCGCGAGATGGGGTAGAACCCGCTGCCCCCGCTGAGGTTGTTGGCGACGAGTTTTTTGGCCTGTGGAATGGCCTTGGTCGTGTCATTGGGGATGAACGCGGCGGCGTTGCCGCCATCGGGATTGATCGGCCAGCAGAAGCCCTTACCGTCCTTCCGCGGCTTGTCCTCGTGGTGCATGATCCAGTACTCGAGGTCCCAACCAGGGCAGGCGGGCTTGCCGTGCTGGAAGTGAGCCTGGACGTGCAGGTTCGAGATGGAGTGTTTGTCCTGCAGATACTTGACGACCTGGGGAAACACTCGGCGCTGGAAGTCGGAGGGTCGCCCGTCGGTCCCCGTCTTGTACTGGCCCTTGGGATTCCAGAACTCGCGTAGCGAGCCGAAGTGCGATATGGATACACCCATCTCGTTCTGGCCGGCGCCGGTGTGGTGCGAGTTAACCGTCTCGGCCTGGGTCCGCATCGCGTAGTCGAACCCGCCGTCGGTGTGCGCGTCGTAGCCGATGTCGTAGTGGTACGCGTAGCCTGGCCATTCCTTTCCCTCTTTGTCCTTGGTGGCGGGGTCGTCGTCGCCGGTGAAGAACTTGGCGGTCTGGATGCAAGACTTGGGAACGCCGGCGTCGGCGCCCTTGGCGTCGAACTTTTCGGTGCCCTTGGGCGCGCCGGCGTGGTGGTGGATGAGGACTTTGCGGATCGCCCACTTGTCACGCGTCTGGTACGACGCGCCGGCCCGCGTAGGCAGGTGGCTCACAAGGTCCACGATGCGGAGCGAGCCCACGGTCTCAAATGTCAGGGTGGGAAACTGATCTGGGTATGGCATCGGGTGGGCCTGCGGAAGGATCTGACGGGGTCGGGGCGAAGCAGCACGAAGTCAGTGGATCAGGAGGGACAGCTACGCGCTAAACCACGCGTGCCCGCCCGGACGGATGTCGATGGTGTTGAGCTGGTTGCGGGCGACCAAAGCGACGTTTGCGTGACGCTGATCGGCGAGCGGCGTGTTGGGCGGAACTTCAGGAGTCGAGTCGTCGGGCGACATGTCGGGGGGGTCGGCCTCCGACCCGCTCAGCCCGCCGGAAGTATGGATCGGGTCTTCTTCCGGAGTGGGAATGTATACGCGGTCGCCGGATCTGACGCTCTCGGGGTTGGCCCGGAGGCGTCGCAGCTCGGCATTCTCCGGGGCGTCATAGATCGTCCGAGCGCCGGCCAGTTCATTTTGCATTGCCAGACCCGCGAGGGTTTGGCCAGGTGACATTGTGAGGTGGAATCCCATGCGAGGCGGCTCCTGCGTTGAGACCGGTGAGGCCGACAACGGCGACGGGCGAGGACCTGGCTAAGCGGGTTCCCAGACTTCCTTGTCCAGGTCGGGGAAAGTGATGTCGTAGGAGCCTTCCGGGATGCCCTCGACCTTGCCCTTGCCGTCGGGCCCGGTGGTGCCGCCGGCGGTTTTGCCGTCGGCGGCGGTGATGCGGAATCGCATGCCGCGGACGGGGGCGCCATGGTCGTCCTTGAGTTCGACGCCGATCCACGAGAGCGGCTGGCCCGGGGCCGCGTCGGCGGGGGTGATGGGTTGGGCCTGGGTCGCGCCGTACTTTCCGGTCTTCGAGGCCTTCTGGGCGGCTTTGGCCTGCTCGACCTGACCAGGATCGGCGTTGTCGGCCTCGAGCGCGTCTGTGGGCGCGGCGGGGCCGACGACGGAGCCAGCGGTGCCGGTTTTCTTTTGCA